>JAUNTV010000241.1 GCA_030538515.1 Paracoccus sp. (in: a-proteobacteria) | reverse complement strand
TGCGGATGGCGCAGGATTTTTCCATGTCGCTGCCGCTTCTGGACGGTCAGGGCAATTTCGGCTCGATGGATGGCGATCCGCCCGCCGCCATGCGCTATACCGAGGTCCGCATGGCCAAACCGGCGGATTACCTGCTGGCCGATATCGACAAGGATACGGTCAATTTTCAGGACAATTACGACGGCAAGGACCGCGAACCCACGGTTCTTCCCGCGCGCTTCCCGAATATGCTGGTCAATGGCGCGGGCGGGATCGCCGTGGGCATGGCCACCAATATCCCGCCCCATAATCTGGGCGAGGTGGTGGATGCCACACTGGCCCTGATCGAGAACCCCGACCTTTCGGCCGAGCGTCTGATGGAGATCGTGCCCGGCCCCGACTTCCCCACCGGCGGGATGATTCTGGGGCGTTCCGGCATCCGCAAGGCCTATCTTGAGGGGCGCGGCTCGATCGTGCTGCGCGCCAGGACGAAGATCGAGGAAATCCGCCGCGACCGCTATGCCATCGTGATCGAGGAAATCCCCTATCAGGTCAACAAGGCCACGATGATCGAAAAGATCGCCGATCTGGCCAAGGAAAAGCGGATCGAGGGCATCGCCCATGTGCAGGACGAATCCGACCGCCACGGGGTCCGCGTCGTGGTCGAACTCAAGCGCGACGCGACGCCCGATGTGGTGCTGAACCAGCTTTTCCGTTTCACGCCCATGCAGACCACCTTCGGGGCCAATATGCTGGCACTGAACGGCGGGCGGCCTGAACAGCTGACGCTGCGCGATTTCCTGACCTGCTTCATCCAGTTCCGCGAAGAGGTCGTGGCGCGGCGCACCGCTTACGAATTGCGCAAGGCGCGCGAGCGCAGCCATATCCTGTGCGGCCTGGCGGTTGCCGTGTCCAATGTCGATGAGGTCGTGGCGACCATCCGGTCATCCGCCGATGCCGCCGAGGCGCGCGAACGCCTGATGTCGCGCCGCTGGCCCGCGCATTCGATCCTTGAATATCTGAAGCTGATCGACGATCCGCGCCATCCGGTCAATGATGACGGCACCTATAACCTGTCGGAAACGCAGGCCCGCGCGATTCTGGACCTGCGCCTTCAGCGCCTGACCCAGCTTGGCGTGCATGAGATCACCGAGGAACTCAAATCGCTGGCCGATGCGATCCGCGACTATCTGGCCATCCTCGCCTCGCGCGAACGCATCATGGCGATCATCTCGGACGAGTTGACCGAGGTGAAGTCGCTTTTCGCCGTGCCGCGGCGCACCGAGATCGGCGAATGGTCCGGCGACATGGACGACGAAGACCTGATCGAGCGCGAGGATATGGTCGTCACCATCACCTCGGGCGGCTATATCAAGCGCACCGCGCTTGCCGAATTCCGCGCCCAGAAGCGCGGCGGCAAGGGCCTGTCGGGCATGGCCACCAAGGAAGATGATGTCGTCACCACGCTGTTCGTGGCCAATACCCATACCGAACTGCTGTTCTTCACCACCGATGGCATGGTCTACCGGCTGAAGACCTGGCGGCTGCCGCTTGGCGGGCGCACGGCGCGCGGCAAGGCCTTGGTGAATATCCTGCCCATCGACGGCGGCACCTCGATCGCGGCGCTGCTGCCGATGGATGCGCCGGAAGCCGAATGGGACAATTATCAGGTGATCTTCGCCACCGATGGCGGCGAAGTGCGCCGCAACGCGCTGTCGGATTTCACCAATATCAAGTCGAACGGCAAGATCGCCATGAAACTGCCCGAAGCGACCTCGCTGATCGGCGTGCGCATGGCCACTGACGAGGATGACGTGATGCTTGTCACCGCAAGGGGCCGCGCCATCCGCTTCGCCGCCGGTGATCTGCGCGTCTTCCAAAGCCGCAGTTCGACCGGGGTGCGCGGCATCCGTCTGGGCAAGGATGACAAGGTGGTCTCGATGTCGGTGATCCGCCATTTCGAAGCCGACCCCGCCGAACGCGCCGCCTATCTGAAGATGCGCCGCGCCGTGGCCGGGGCGCTGGATGACGGGGCCGAGGCAGATGAGGATGAAGAGACCGTCACCGAGGGCACGATCACCCAGGAACGCTATGCGGAAATGTCGGCCTCGGAAGATCTGATCCTGACCATCACCGCACGCGGCGCGGGCAAGATCAGCTCCAGCTTCGATTATCCGCTGCGCGGGCGCGGCGGTCAGGGCGTCACCGCCATGGACAAGGCCATGCGCGGCGGCCAGCTTGTCGCCTCCTTCCCGGTCGATCCGGGCGACCAGATCATGCTGGCCACCTCGACCGGGCAGTCGATCCGGGTGCCGGTGGACGGGATCAGCTTCCGCTCGCGTTCGGCGGGCGGGGTGCGCGTGTTCAACACCGCGCCCGGCGAAACCGTCGTTTCCGTTGCGCGCATCGCCGATCAGGGCGAGGATGGCGCCGAAACCGCACTCGAATCCTGAACGGGGACCGGATGGAGCAACCCAATCAACTGCTGCGCGACCGGCTGCAAACCGGATTTCTGGGCGTCATCGCCTTCGCATTGCTGATGTTTCTGCTGGTTCAGGGCCGCTTCGTCCTGATCTGCCTGGCGATTGCGATCATCATCTTCTCGCTGACCTCTGACGCCATCGGTGCCATCGCGCGCCAGCGGGTGCCGAACTGGCTGGCCACGGCGCTGGCGCTTTTCCTGATCGGCAGCGGGCTTCTGTGGGCCTCGGCGACGGTGGTGGCGCAGGTCAATCAGGTGGTGAGCACTTCGATTTCCTATACCGAGCAGTTTCAGGCCGCCCTTCCCTCGCTTCTGGAATGGCTCGGCCCCGAGGCACAGCAGACCGTCGATACCTTCATCCGCAATATCAACCTGACCGGCTGGATGCGCACGGCGGCGGGCGGGGCCTCGAACCTGCTTTCGGCGGCGGTGCTGATCATCCTTTTCGTCGGCTTCATGTTCGCCGAACGGGTGTGGTTTCCGCTGAAAATCGAAAGCCTGGTCAATGGCGATGCCGAACAGGCGCAGCGCGTGCGCAAGATCATCACCTCGATCATGCGCCGCGTGAACCGCTATCTGGTCGTGAAAACACTGGTCAGCGTGGCCACGGCATTGTGCATCTATGCGATCTTCTCGGTCGCCGGGCTGCCTTTGGGCGGCGCCATCGCGCTGCTGACCTTCGTTTTCAACTTCCTGCCCTCGGTCGGCTCCATCGTGGCCACGGCCATCGCGGTCGCGCTTGCCTATGTGCTGAGCGCGGATCTCAGCCTGACGCTGATCATCGGCGTCTCCTGCACGGCTGTGCAATTCTGCATCGGCAATGTCATCGACCCGATGCTGCTTGGCCAGACACTCAGGCTGTCCAGCTTCGGGATCATCCTGTCACTGGCCTTCTGGGGCTCGATCTGGGGCATCCCCGGCATGTTCCTTGCCGTGCCTATCATGGTGGCGATCATGATCGTCTGCGCGCATATCCCATGGCTGCGCCCCATCGCCATCATGCTCTCGCGCGAGGGGCACCCCGACGACGGGATGACCGACCAGTAACGCCCCGCCGGGAAAGCGGCCCCCTCCCCCTCTCATCAGTGCGAAAATACCTCGGGGGCGCGGGGGCAGCGCCCCCGCTCTTGCCGCTTCAATCCCGGAAATGCCGGCTTTCCTTGATCTGATCCCAGGCCCAGACCACTTCCGCCAGACGTTCCTCGTCCGAGCGGTCTCCGCCGTTCATATCCGGATGAAGAACTTTCACCAGGGCTTTGTATTGCTTTCTGATCTCGGTCTTTGACCAGCCATCGCGCGCCTCCAGGATATCCAGCGCGCGGCGCTCGGTCGGGGGCAGCTTGCGGCGCGGGGCGGCATCGCGCAGTGCCGGATCGGTGCCGTTCGCGCCCAGAATCTCCAGCGGGTCACTGATCCCGTGGCGCGCCCAGGCCTGTTCCTGCGCGGCCTTGCCGAAAGGCTTGGTCGGGCGTTCCCAGACGGTGGCATTGTCCAGAAATTCCTGGAATTCCTCTTCCGACTGGCCCTGAAAATAGTTCCAGTTGAGGTTATACTCGCGCACGTGATCCTTGCAGAACCAGTAATAATCATCCAGCGCACGCGGTGATTTCGGGGCGCGATACTGGCCGGGTTGGTCGCAACCCTCCTTGTCGCAGCCCCGTGTCGAGGTCTCGAAGGCGCCAGTCATCCCGCGCCGCCCCTTTGAGCGGCGCTTCTTGTCGCTTTTCGCGGAAAGGTCGAAGCCGAAAGGGTCGTCTTTTGTCATGCGGTCGCCTTGTTCTCGTCGGGGCCGACATATTAAGCTATCTGTCAGCAAGGAAAAGGGGGGCTTTGATGATTGCCGACGAGATGCGCGAAAGCTTGCAGGCCCTGTCGCCGGTACTGCTTGAAATCATTGACGAATCGCACCAGCACCACGGTCATTCCGGCTGGCGCGAGGGCGGGCAGACCCATTTCCGCATCCGCATTCAGGCACCGGCGCTGACACCACTGAGCCGGATCGCGCGGCATCGGCTGATTCACGACACGCTTGGCGACATCCTGCCCCGCATCCACGCGCTGGCGATCGAGATCATCCCGTGACCCGGCCCTGAAACGCAAAAAACCGGGCGAAGCCCGGTTCCTGCACATTTGAAACTGGAGCGGGCGATGAGATTCGAACTCACGACCCTAACCTTGGCAAGGTT
>JAUNTV010000240.1 GCA_030538515.1 Paracoccus sp. (in: a-proteobacteria) | reverse complement strand
GGTTCATCACCGCCTGCTTGAATTCATGATCCGAGACGGTCACTTCGGCCTTCTGGCCGATTTCGGCCAGCAGCAGGCCCAGACGCACGCGGCGCTCGGCCAGCTTCTTGTGCTCATCGGTGGGTTCGATGGTGCCGTGGTTATGGCCGTGATCCTCGGGGTGTTCTTCGTGGTAAAGCTGATGCGCGATCTGGCCGGCCTCGGCCTCGACCAGAACCTCGGGCAGATCGAACTTGACCAAAGCGTCAAGCTGATCCAGCAGGGCGCGTTTCATCACGGCGCGGCTGGCGCCTTTGTATTCGGCCTCCAGACGCTCGCTGATCTGCTCTTTCAGCTTGTCCAGCGATTCGGCACCGAAACGCTTGGCCAGATCGTCATCGATACCGGCGGCGACGGGCTTTTTCACCGCCTTGACGGTGGTGGCGAAAACCGCATCCTTGCCGGCAAGGGCGGCATGGCCGTAATCGGCGGGGAATTGCACCTTCACCTCAACCTCGTCACCGGCTTTCGCGCCGATCAGCTGATCCTCGAAACCGGGGATGAAGCTGCCCGAACCCAGCACCAGCGGGTAATCCTCGGCCGAGCCGCCCTCGAACAGTTCGCCATCGACCGAACCCTTGAAGTCGATCACGATCTGATCGTCCTTCGCGGCTTTCGAGCCCTTGCGCTTGTCTTCATAGTTGACCGCGTTCTTCGCCAGATTTTCCAGCGCTTCGGTGACGGCGGCTTCTTCGGCCTTCACCACCAGACGCTCAAGCTTCAGCTTGGACAGGTCGATTTCCGGGATCGGCGGCAGGACCTCGTAAGAGACATTGACGATCACGTCATCGCCTTCTTTCCAGTTCTCGCCGTCCTGCATCTCGATCCTGGGCTGCACGGCGGGGCGGTCGCCGGATTTTTCCAGATGATCGCGCAGGGCGCTGTCGATGCTGTCCTGCATCGCATCGCCCATCACGCGGGGGCCGAACTGCTTTTTCAGCATCGCCATGGGCACCTTGCCCTTGCGGAAGCCCTTCATCTCGACTTCCGGCTGCGCTTCCTTCAGCTTCTGATCGACCATCGCGGCCAGATCCCCGGCGGGGAGGGTCAACTGGTAGCCGCGCTTGAGGCCTTCATTCTGGGTCTCTTTGACCTGCATGTCCTATCCTTACGTCGTCATGGTGCGGGTGGAGGGACTTGAACCCCCACGCCTTGCGGCGCCAGAACCTAAATCTGGTGCGTCTGCCAATTTCGCCACACCCGCAATGTCCAGTAACGGACATCCCTGTCCGCCACGAAAATCCGCGCTGTTCTAGCAAAGCCGCGACCGGGGCGCGAGGGGAAAATCAACCCATCCCGCGCAGGATCGCGGGGATCATTTCGGGCAGATCGTCGGCGATCAGTCCGGGCCCGAATGCGCGCCCGGCAAGGCTGTGCAGATGGGCGGCGGTGGCGGCGGCCGGGCCGGGGGTGAAGCCGCGTGCCAGAAGCCCCGCGATCAGGCCCGCCAGCACATCGCCCGAACCCGCAGTGGCCAGCATGGGCGCATCGCCCGCGCGGTTCAGCGCGGTCCGGCCATCCGGCGTGGCGATGGCGGTCTCGGGGCCTTTCAGCAAGACGGTTGCTCCAAGCCGGGCGGCGGCCTTTTGCGCCGCAGTGATCCGGTTGTCCGGGTCAACCGTCAACGAGGCGGCCAGATCGGGGCAGAGCCGCGCGAATTCGCCCTCATGCGGGGTCAGGACGATGCCTGCGTGAAGGGGCAGGGGCGCGCGGGCCAGTGCCGTGATGGCATCGGCATCGATCACCGCAGGCAGCCCGCTTGCCAGCACGCCCGGCAAAAGCGCAGCAGCCCGCGCGATGCCCGCGCCCGGCCCCAGCACCACCGCGCCGATCCGGCGCGCGGTGATCAGCGCCGGGAAATCCGCCGCATCATCAAGGGCTTGCCGCATCAGCGCATCGGGCGGGCCGGCATGTTCGCCCATCGCCGCGCCCGGCGGTGCCAGCGTGACCAGCCCGGCCCCGATCCGCAAGGCCGCCCGCGCCGCCAACCGCGCGGCACCGCCATGGCCCGGCCCTCCGGCGATGATCAGCACATGGCCGTGGTCATATTTATGCCCGCCGCGCTTCATCAGCGCATCACCGGGGGCGATCATCGCTTTCCCCTTTCAATGCGCGCAGGTGCTTTTCGGCGACGGCGTTGACCTCGGCCCCGATCAGGATCGCGATGGCGGCAAGCCACATCCACATCATCAGCACCACCACCGCGCCAAGTGCGCCGTAGGTTTCGTTATAGCTGGCGAAATTGGCGGTATACCACGAAAACAGGGCCGAACTGGCCATCAGCCCCCCGCTGGCCAGCAGCGCGCCCGGCAAAAGCCACAGGATGCCACGCGGGCTTCGGCTTGGGCCCCAACGGTAAAGCAGGCTGATCGCCGCAAGAATCGCCGCAAACAGGATCGGCCAGCGAATGGCGCTTAGCCATGCCTGCGTTTCAGCCAGCAGCGGCAGCCAGCGCAGCAGGGCAGGCAGGATCGCAATGGTGAAAATCAGCGCCATCGCCATGAAGATCGCACCAATGGTCATCCCGAGCGTGTGGATATTCAGCATGATCAGGCCGCGCGTTTCGCGCTGGAACCACGCGACATTCAGCGCGTCGATCAGGGCCTTCATGCCCCCGTTCGCCGTCCACAGCGCCACCATCAGGCCGATGGCACCGCCAAGCGACAGCGCCGTGCCCGAGGCATCGGTGATCGCCTTGACCTGCCCTATGATGATATCGCGTGCCGAGGCGGGCAGGAATTCCCCAAGCGCATCAAGCTGTTGCTCGATCAGAACGGGATCGGCCACCAGCCCGAAAAGCGACACAAGCGCCGTGATCGCGGGAAACAGCGCCAGCAGGCCGAAAAAAGTGACGCCGCCCGCCACGGCAGTGACGCGATCGGCGCTGATCTCGGCCAGCACGTCCTTGCCCACCGCCAGCCATTGCGCGCCGCTGAACCCCCATGCGCTTCGGGGCGGATCGGCCGACGGGCCGGGCAGGTGCGTCATGCGCGGCGCGTTATCGTCGAACAGGCCCGCGCCCCTGTCCGCAAGCGGGCCCTTGCGGCGGGGCGTATCGGGCAGGGGGGCGAAAAAGGCCTCTACCGGGCCGCGCCGGGGCGGGCTTGCCATTGGCTAAAGGTTCCGTGTGCGCCGTTCATTTGGGGAACGCGGCTTCTCGGTGTCGGCTCCGGTGGGGGCATCCGTGCTGCGTGTGGCCAGAAAGCCCTGCAATTGATCGGCGGTTCTGGTGAAATCGCGGATGATCTGATCGCTGTTGGCCGAGACCTTGCGAAACCCCTCCAGCGCGGTGCCGGCCACCCCGATCAGGGATGCGATATTGCGCGCGGCCCTGCCGATATTATCCGCAAACCCGGCGTTTTGCGGGGGCCTGCGGCGGTGGCGGCGACGGCGCGCGCGCAGGGCCTCGGCGCGCAATTCGGCGGCGCGGTCCTGATAATCGGCGATATCCGCCCGCGCCCGCGCCCGCATCCTTGCCTGCTGATCGTCATCCAGCGCGGCAAAGCCCGGCGCATGGCGCGGGCGTGGCGGGCGCGCAGGCTCGGCCACCGCGCCCGCCGCCGCGCGGGCTGCAAGCGCGCCCACCGTCAAGGCCAGCCCGACCCCGCCCCAAAGCAGCAGGGATGAACGAAGCGAGCGCCGGGGCGCGGGCGCGTCATCGGCCGGGATATGGCCTTGAGGAACCGGGCGCGGCCCATGCGGCGTGTCAGATGTCACATCGGCGAAGCGAGACATGTCAGAGCCTTTCAGTTGAAGTCACCCCAAAACGAGCGCCGGGCCGGTTTCGTTCCGGGATTTGCGCCAAACAGAAAAAAGCCGCGCCGGGGGGGCCGGCACGGCTTTCTTCATGTTCAGCGCATCGGCGCGGCTTATTCGCCGCGACCTGCGGTGGTCTCGGGGCCGTCCTCGTCATGCGAGGCAGCGCCCAGATCGTCGAACAGCTCGGCGATTTCGAATTCGGCGGCGGCATCTTCTTCCGCGGCCAGATCCTGGATCGACTTGCCCGAGGCCTGCAATTCGGCCTCTTCGGTCGAGCGCGCGATGTTCAGCACGATCTCGGCCTCGACTTCCGGGTGCAGGACGACCAGCACCTTGTGCAGCCCCAGTTCCTTGATCGGCGCGCCCAGAACGACCTGCTTGCGGTCGACCTGATGACCGGCCCCGGCGGCGGCTTCCGCCGCATCGCGCGGCGTGACCGAGCCGTAAAGCGCACCGGCGTCCGAGGCCGAGCGGATGATCACGAAGGTCTCGCCGTTCAGACGTTCGGCCAGCTTCTGCGCCTCGGCCTTCGATTCGTCGTTTTTGGCGACAAGGGCGGCCTTCTGCGCCTCAAAAGCGGCGATATTGGCGTCCGAGGCACGCAGCGCCTTGCCCTGCGGCAGCAGGAAATTGCGCGCGTAACCTTCCTTGACCTTGACCACCTCGCCCATGGCGCCAAGCTTGGCCACACGTTCCAGCAGGATGACTTGCATCGGTCTTCCTCCTTACTTCACGACATAGGGCAGCAGCGCAAGGAACCGCGCGCGCTTGATGGCCTGCGCCAGCTTGCGCTGGTTCTTGGCCGAAACGGCGGTGATGCGCGACGGCACGATCTTGCCGCGTTCGCTGATATAG
>JAUNTV010000239.1 GCA_030538515.1 Paracoccus sp. (in: a-proteobacteria) | reverse complement strand
CCTTCATGCTGGCCCCGGCCTGCATCGCGCCGATATCCAGCATATGCAGCCGCATCCCTTGCAGCGTGGGCGGCACATCATTCGCGGCCAGCTTCTGGGCGAAGCCTTCCACCACGGCGGTCTTGCCCACGCCTGCCTCGCCGGTCAGGATCGGGTTGTTCTGGCGCCGGCGCATCAGCACATCGACGATCTGGCGGATTTCATCATCGCGCCCGACCACCGGGTCCATCTTCCCTTCCGCCGCCTGCGCGGTCATATCGACCGAGAACCGGCCAAGCGCGGTGGACGGCCCCGCCCCTTCGCGGCCCGTGCCCGGCGCGACAAGGCCCGAGCCATCCATCGGGCGCATGTCCTCTTCCTCGGAATTCGCCCAGAGGCTGCGGGCCTCCTTGCCGATCTGATCGGCGAAGATTTCCTCGAAGACGGGCGAATAGCTTTCGATCTCGCGGCGCAATGCGGGATCGTTCAGCAGGGCGACCAGAAGATGACCGGTGCGGATCTGGGTCTCGCCGAAGAACAGCGTCGCATAGGTCCAGGCATGGTTCAGCGCATCCGAGAGCCGTTCGGAAATGCCGGGCGTCTCGGTCACGTTCTTTTGCAGCCGCGCCATCGCCTGATCGAGATGTTTCAGCATCAGCCCGCGATCCAGCTTCAATTCGGCCAAAGTCACCGAGATATCGCAATTCTGGTTCGACAGCGCGTGAAACAGCCAATGGCTGAGTTCGACATTCCGGTTTCCGTCGCCGCGCGCCTGACGCATGGCCTGAAGAAAGGCGTCATAGCCGACACGGTTCATCTTGCCGGCGAATTTTTCAATGGTGATTGCAGTCATGCCGTGCCTCTGGGCCTTGCGGTTTCGGGGTCAATAAGGAAGCGCGCGACCTCGATGGTGGCGTGCGGGGAATCCTTTGGGGGCGATACGGCGGCCAGCCAGCCGATGGAAACGCTTTGGCCAAGGCTCGCGCCGGGGATTTCGGGGGGCGGCAGGCGCAGCGCCAGTTCCACTTCGAAGGTGCGCCCGATATACCAGAAGACCAGATTAGTCAGCATCCGATGCTCATCCCCGCCGGGCAGGAAGCCCTGATAGCGCGCGGCATCGGGCAGGTCCAGATGCACACAGATCCGGTCGCTGACCGAACGCACCCGCGCGCCCAGATAGGTGTTTTCCCCCAGAACCCCGCCTTTGCCAAGGCCGTGGATCTCATCACTTTCGAAATGCAGCCATGAGGGGACATGTTCCTCGACCGCGACTTTCAGGCCGAAATAGCGGCAAAGGATCTGTTCAAGGCGCACCGCGCTGCGCACCCGCCCGCCAAAGATCGACACCAGCGGCAGGCGCGCGACATCGGGGAAATCGTCATGATCGCGGTAAGCCGGGCTGCCGGTGCCCGAAACGGCGGCGATATAATGCGCGAATCGGTCCTCATCGGGGCGGTCATGCTGGGTGATGGCATGGGCGTCCGACCAGGCACGAAAGAACAGTTGCAGAAAGCGGGCCTGAAAGATGTCGGCGAAGCGCACGAAGCCGCCCTGCCCTTCATTCTGCCAGCGCTGCACTTCTTCTGTGGTGTTCAGTGGCAGCGCACCGAAAGGGCCGAACATGCCCAGGAATTGCGGACGCAGCGCGATGCGGCCACGCGCGTCACGCGGCAGCGCATCACCGCCCGGCTCCTGGCGGAATTCCTCGGGCGCGAATTCAAGGCGCGGGTCCTGACCCAGATCGACGATTTCCTCGGCCAGCCGGGCAGAACGCCCGATACGCGGGCGGTCCCCGCCCTCGCGTTCCAGACGGCGCAGAAGCGCCAGAAATCCCGGCTCGCCCTTCACAGAAGCGGCCCCCGGCCCGAGCGCGGCGGCCAGCGGCGCAACTGGCCCCGCTGCTTGCTGATCGTCACCGTCTGCGAGAAGCTGTTGATCGAGATATATTCTGCGAAGAACCGGTCCAGCACCGCCGCAAGGGGAATGATGCCAGAGCCTTCGAACGCGGTTTCATCATAGGTGATCGAGATCTCCAGCCCGCGCGCGGGAAAGAACCCCTCGGGCCGGCGAACGGATCGCGTGACCGGTCGCACCGCCAGATGGGTGATCCCGGCGATCTGGCTTTGCGTCACATTGTCGGAAAGATCGGCGAAAAGCGACAGGATCTCGCGCAGGCTGGCGGCCCCGTCGCGCCCGAAACGGTCATCCAGCCCGAAATGGTTGAGCGACAGATAGGAAATCAGCCGCCAGTAGACATCGCCCTGCTGGGTGCGATGGGGGCCTGCGCGTTCGGTTTCGGTCATCGCCTCGCGCGGGGGGGTCGGGCCGGAAACGCAGCGCAGCCGCAGCTTCTGGTCGTCATCCATATGCAGATCATCGCTGCGCGACAAGGGCAGCGTGATCGGCAGATGCCGGTTGGAACACAGCGTGCGCAGATGCAGCCGCTGCGCACGCTGGCCGGTCTCGGAAAGCGGCGGCTCGTAAAGCGAGATGAAGGTTTCCGTCCCGCGATAATCGCTGCGCAGCCCCCCGCGCCGTTCGGCGGCGGTCAGGCGTCGCGGCTTGCGCCGGGTCGTGTAGTAATAGACCGCGCGCGGTGCCTGCGTGGCGGGCGGCAGGGCGTAAAGCGGGAAGACCTGCGTGCGCTGCTGCGAATTCCCGGCGCTGGCGTGAACGTCAAGGATGCGGTGCACCTCGATCTGGGTCAGGCGCGCGCTGTCGGGGGTGACGACATATTCGCTATGCTTGTCGCCAAGGCGGATCTGGTTCGATCGTTCCTCGAACAGGTTCACCGCCGCGGCACTGTTGAGGCGCAGATCCTGCTGGCCAAGCTGGCGTGCCAGATCGGCATCGCTGCGGTCGAATTCAAGGATCAGCTGCGCCTCGTCGGTTTTGAGGCGCGAGAACAGCTTCTTCACCCCGTTCAGCCGGAAGCCCAGGAATTTGCGCGGGAATACGAAGAAATCGCGCAGAAGCGCGAAGCCTTCGAACAACCGGCTGTCGCGATCGAACAGCAGTTCATCACTGTCAAAGCCGATCTGGTCGATCTGGTCAGGCTTCAGGCGCAGGAAGCGCGGATCGCCGTTCTTCAACTGCCAGCGAAGCGAGGCGCGCACGACGCCGCATTGGATCTGTTCATATAAAGCAGCGGCCTGCGCCATATCGGCGCTCAGATGAAAATCGATCCGGTCGACATCGACCACCGACAGGGGCCGGCCCGTCACATGGCGCAAATCGATCTGAAGGGCCGCCCGCGTCGCCGGATCGGGGTCCTGCCCCAGCCCACCAATAGGGGCCGTGCGGTCGTGATAGGTCAGACGCTCGATCCGCAGGGGCAACACGGTCAGGGGCGCGGCCAGCGAGAAGCGGCAGACGATGCGTTTGTCCGCATCGCGGAAAGGGGCCTCCATCGTGGCGCCGCGCGGGTAATGGGCCACGCCGAAATCGGGGGGCGGGGTCTCGGGGATCTGCGCCTCGACCAGCATGCAGCTTGGCACGGGTGCCAGCGCATCGGGGAAAATCTGTTCGAGAAGCTCGGTCGTGAAGCCGCGGAATTCCTCGTCCAGCTTCATCTGGACGCGGGCGGCCATGAAGGCGGTGCCTTCCAGCAAGCCCGCTACCGTCGGGTCGATATTGTCACGCAGCATCCCCCCCAGCCGGTCGGCAAGGCCGGGATATTCCTCGGCGAATTCGGCGGTGCGTTCGTAAAGGATGTCAAGCTCACGCTCATAGGCGTCGCGGAAGGCTTTTTTCATTGGTCCCCCTGCATCCGCTTCATGGCGATCTTGCCGGCACCGGGGTCGACCTCGGCGAAGAATTGCAGCGCGATATCGGTCGGGTTCGAGATCATCTCGGCGTGGATCTCGAATTGCAGGCGCGCATCGGCGCTTGTCCCGGTCTCGTCGATGCGGACCTCGATACTGCCGGGGCGCAGGCGCGGCTCATTGGCGATCAGCGTCTCGCGGATGGCGGCTGCCATATCGCTTGGGCTTTTGTGATCACGCCAGAGCGTGTCCATATCCTGAAAGCCGAAGTTCACGACCGAGCGCGCGACACGCGGACTGTCGCCCAGATCGACGGAAACCCCCAGCCGGATTCATCAGGCTGGCCACGTCCTGCGCGATATTATGACGCAGCGCCGCCTCGTCGGTGCCGTCACGGCGCTTCTGGCTGCGGACGGTCAGATCGCGCTCGCCATCGGTGGAATAATGCTGGTCGGGGTCGCGGCTGTCGCGGCGCGCCGCCGAATCGCGGAAAACATGCATGATGGACATTTCGCGCAAGCCGCTGCGCGTGGGGTCATCGGGGATATGCTTTCGATAGCGCTGCACGTCATTATCCGTGTTCTCAGGTCTCGGGCCGGCTCAGCGGTCCCATGACATGAAACAGGGCCAGCGCGGAAAGCGCCAGCCCTGCCTTTGTCGAAACTGGCGAAACTCTTACGAGTTCCACTCGCGGTTTTCGGCGATATCCCAGCCGGCCATGGTTTCGGCGCCAGCAGCACCCGAATCTTCCTGAAGCGTGTAAAGCACTTCGAACTTGCGGAAGTTCAGGGTCAGGGTTTCCTGAATGCGGTCCAGACCATCTTTCGAGCCACCGGTGGTGTAGCTGGTGATCATGATGTTTTCCATCTTGATGCGGAAGTATTCGACCGGCGCATTGCCGCCCGACTTGCGCACGATCA
>JAUNTV010000238.1 GCA_030538515.1 Paracoccus sp. (in: a-proteobacteria) | reverse complement strand
CGGCCATCTGCGCCTATCACGATCAGGCGCTGATCCCGATCAAGACGCTGGATTTCGCGGGGGGCGTGAATGTCACGCTTGGCCTGCCCTTCATCCGCACCTCGCCCGATCATGGCACCGCCTTTGACATCGCGGGGACGGGCCGCGCCGATCCGGCAAGCGCGATTGCCGCGCTGCGCATGGCGCAGGACATGGCGGCCCGGCGGGGATGAGTGACATTCGCGGCGCAGCGCGCCCCTGCCAAGGCCATCGCCCATGACCACCATCGACAACCTGCCCCCCCTGCGCGAGGTCATCGCCCGCCATGATCTGCGCGCCAAGAAACAGCTTGGCCAGAACTTTCTGCTGGACCTGAACCTGACCGCCAAGATCGCCCGTCAGGCCGGAGACCTTTCCGCCTGTGACCTGTTAGAGATCGGCCCCGGTCCCGGCGGGCTGACCCGTGGCCTTCTGGCCGAGGGCGCGCGTCATGTTCTGGCCATCGAAAAGGACGCCCGCGCCCTGCCCGCCTTGGCCGAGATCGCCGAGCGCTATCCGGGCCGGCTGAGCGTCATCAATGGTGACGCGCTTGAGATCGACCCCTTGGCGCATCTGACACCGCCGATCCGAATCGCGGCCAACCTGCCCTATAATATCGGCACTGAGCTGCTGGTGCGTTGGCTGACCCCGCCGGACTGGCCGCCCTTCTGGCAAAGCCTGACCCTGATGTTCCAGAAAGAGGTGGCCGAGCGGATCGTGGCGCAGCCCGGTTCCAAGGCTTACGGTCGCCTCGCGGTGCTGTCGCAATGGCGCTGCGACGCCCGGATCGTCATGACATTGCCGCCCGAAGCCTTTGTTCCGGCGCCAAAAATCCACTCGGCAGTGGTGCATCTGACCGCCCTGCCCGCGCCGCGCTATCCTGCCGATGCGCAGGTGCTGTCGCAGGTCGTCGCGGCAGGCTTCAACCAACGCCGCAAGATGCTGCGCGCCAGCCTGCGCGGTATTGCCCCCGAGATCGAGGCCCTGCTGAAACAGGCGGGCATCCCCCCCACCGCGAGGGCAGAAGAGATCGGGCTGGAGGGTTTCTGCACCCTCGCCCGGTTGGTCGAAAGGGCTCGCAAGGCGGGGTGAAGGGGCGGATGTGCAGGTTCGCGGACCGGTTCGACAATCGTGGCTTGGGACCGCAGATGGCTGAACTTCCGTCCGAAAAGGCCCGGCGCATCGCTCTACGCCCCGCTAACTGAGGCACGCCCCCATGCGCCATAGATATCGCCGTCGTCAGATCGGATAATGGATCGGGCCGTCCTGAACCGCGATCCAACGCAGCTCGGTGAACTCATCAACGCCCCATTGCCACCAAAGTACCCATAGCCCGAGCCTCGGTTCGTCAAGCGACAAAAAGTGCGGCTGGCTCATCAGGGCGCGACCGATGGCGACCATCTTCTGCTCGCCGCCCGACATGGCGCACGCCATCTGCCACCGCAGTTCGGCCAGACGTGGGAACAGGTCGAACACGAGTTCCAACCGCGAGGCCTCACCCGTGCGGGTTAACACCCGAAGGCATCAACCAATCCCTGGAAACCTACATGACCAAGCTGCTTGGTCTGCCTCACTATATAGGATGCCCGCCCCCGAGTTCCTTTCGTTGACCCTCCCCGACTCCGAATGGGCTGGGGACGAACATTGTCGAGGCATTTCGGGATGAGCTGTTCATCGTCCCTGGAGGGAATATGATTGGGTATCACGGCGGCAAGGGCAATAGGCTGGAAGGCATGGCGCTGGCGGCGGCACATGGAAACACGTGAATTCGCCACAATCCGCGAGCTCGGCCAGGCTGTCGGATTAGCCAAGCGTCATTTAAGCCACTAACGATGGCTCACTTATCTTGCCCCGAGGCGCTAAAACGCACGACATGCGGCGGCGATGCGTCTGCGGTCAGCCTCGAAGAACTGCGTTTTGATGGGGAAGATCTGGCAGGTGCAGACATAGTGCGCAAATTTATAATGGACCTCAACCTTGGCCGAAAATAACAGTCGCTGAAGAATAGTCCGGCGGGTATGATTCATAAGAAAGCATCGCGGAGGACTCATGAAGATCGGTCAAATCGTCCAAAGCAGTGTTCCGTCAATCTTCAAATATTGTGAAGAGACCGAGCCTGAGGAATTCGCGCGCCTGCAAGACCCAGGATATTCAAAAGAGACCTTTGATATAAATTATCCGTTTTGCCGTCAGGTGGCCAAGATAGCTGCGACTGATCGGCGCAGGTATTGGACGCGCGAATATGTGGTTCATGGTATCCTCGTGCGCGTGACGAGCCAATGGTTCAATCCTCCGACCAGCAAGAGCCTTCCGCTTTTTCGGCGCTATTTGGCCAGCAAGGGGCTCCTCTCAGATTTTTATCCCGAGTTAGTGACATCCGATGCCCCGCCACCCGACGAAGCCATCCGGGCAGCGCGAGGCCGTTATAAGGGAAATGCGATCGGGAACGCGCAGAATTATCTGGTGCGAAATATTCTGAGCCGCCTTGGCGATGAGCAGTTCAATGCGCTGCAATGGCAGGCGGTGGCGGACGCGTTCGGAAAGGTCTGCGCCTATTGCGGTGCTGAAGGTGAGTTGATCATGGATCATGTCGTGCCGATCAACAAACAGGCGCTGGGTGAGCATCGGCTTGGCAATCTGGTCCCCTGCTGTCATTCCTGCAATACGCGAAAGGCAGATAGGGACTTTCGCGAGTTCCTGGCCGACGATCCAAGCAGGGTCGCGGCCATCGAGGCCCATATGAACTCGCATGGTTACGAACCAATTGGGGAGCACGCTCAACTGCGGGCCATCATCGAACTCGCGCATCAGGACGTCCGCAACCTCGCGGATCGATACGTCGCGATTATCAACACCGTTCTGATCGGTAAGCCCTGACGAATGGACTAGGTTTCCGAGGGTCGAGGGTCAGCGATGTCGGCCGCGCTGCTTTCGTTGCGATGGGCACGCTGTGCTTGAACACCAGATGCTTCGCGCGAATACCCAAGCATAAAGCCGCTGCGCCGCCGTGTCGCGTCTCCGTCTGTTTAAGACTATGCGCAAACAGTGGAACACGGGCGCAGGGCAATGCGGCCAGTTCATTGAAATATATGGGGTTTGGGAACTTTCCTACCCAAAGCGAAGGGCTTTCCGAGATCGAGCTCGCGTGGTTTTGACATCTCAGAAGGGCGGATTGGTCCCCACAAACCCTTTTGGCACATAAAGAAAAACGCCCCATGAGGGAGGTGTTTTCGGGTTTGCAATGCGCAAATGGCGGAGACGAAGGGATTCGAACCCTCGAGACGGTTTCCCGCCTACTCCCTTAGCAGGGGAGCGCCTTCGACCACTCGGCCACGTCTCCGCCGCTCGGTATAGGGATGCGCAAGGGGCGGGGCAAGGGTGTTTTTACGCCGTTTTCCGCATTGGCGTGTAGCTCGCCAGAGCAGGTGGGCAAGTGAGGCGCAGGTGTCACAGCATGGGTGACCTCTCGGCGCAAGAAAGGTAGCTTGTCGAGACGCCCTAGTGGTTGGAGGGATGCAGTCGTGATAGAGTCTGACGGCTCTCGGCCGCACCTAATTTTGCGTTGCGCCGGGTGGTTGAGGGATGCAGGCGGGACAGGGTTTGACGGCTGTCGCGTGCATCCGATATCGCTCGGGTGCGATGGAGGTGCGGCAGGGTGTGACGGCTGTCGTCCTCACCCGATCTTGCGGGGTGCGGGCGAGACAAGGTGTGACGGTTCTCACGCGCACCCATCTTGCGCGCGCGGGCGCGGCGTAGGCGCCGCCGAGTTTTATGAATGGCGCCCGCATTTGATATTGCGCGGGCGCAGCGCAGAGACGCCGACTGTGGCGGCTGTCACCCGCGCCTGATCTTGCGTTGGCGCTTGCGCCGCAGGCTGTGGCAGTTTTTCATCAGCCCCTCCACCACCGGATTTTTTTTCATCAGCCCCTCCACCACCGGACGCGACAGCCCGAACCCGCACCAAGACACCATCCGCAAACCATATGTCTAAAATGGACAAATACCGATCACCTTATGCTCACCAACCCCTCCCGCGCTTGTCATTTGAAGCGCGGGGCCGAGGGGACTAACCCTTGCCCATGCCCCAGAGGGATGTGCCAATAATGCACCATAGCGTGATATTTTGGCACGGAACTGAACTGCGGCGCGGGCAGCGGGTTTTGCTGTCACAACGTCATCCAAGGAGATGAACATGAAGAAACTGATGATTTCCGCCGCCGCTCTGGCAGTTTCGGGCAGCGCGGCGCTTGCCGGTGGCTATGTCGCCCCGGTTGAGACCGTGCCGGTCGTGATCGACACGCCTGTTGTCGTCCCGGCGCTGAGCTGGTCGGGCTTTTACGCCGGTGCGCAGGCGGGCCGTTTCAGCGGTGACCTGTCGCAGGACGGTGTCGATAGCTCGTTTTCGGGCAATGGGTATGGCCTCCATGCGGGTTATCTGCACGATATGGGGCGCTTTGTGCTGGGTGGTGAGCTGGCCTATGACCGCATGAGCAGCCTTTCGATCGGCGATACCGATCTGGAGAATGACGCCAACCGGCTTAGCGCCCGCGCCATCGCCGGTTACGACATGGGTCGGGTGATGCCTTATGCGACGCTGGGTCTGGCCCGCCTGTCGCTGGACGAAGGCAATGGCAGCGTCAACAGCAACGGCCACCTTTACGGGATCGGCGCCA
>JAUNTV010000237.1 GCA_030538515.1 Paracoccus sp. (in: a-proteobacteria) | reverse complement strand
ACCTGACTGCGGTGCCGTCAGCAACGCAGCCTGACGGTGGTGGCGAAGGGCATCCGGCCAGCCCCCTGACGGTCGGCTATCGAAAGATCGGCTATCGGAAGGGCGGCCAGCCCGGCCATTCTTCCTGACGCAACGAGATGTCGCGCCATGTGCACAGCGCCCCGGTCCCGGCCTGTCCCGCCGCGACTGGCCGTTTCATCGTCGCCTGCCGCGGCGAAAGGCCCGCGCATGCTGTTTCAGGTCATTCATCCACGCCCCCGATTGTTGCCCGTTTGCTATTTCGCTTGACCGCCTGACCGATCAGTAGCAGCAATCCCTTATCATTCGGTAAATTCCGGCAGGCATCCATGACCAGTTTCCATCGCATTTTACTGATCGGCGCGGCGGCCGCGCTGCTTTGGGCGGCCCCGGTCGCCGCGCAGGACGCCGCAGCCGATGACACAGGGGCTTGCGGGCAGCCTTCGGTGCTGAACGCGCAGCCCGTCACGCTGGATGCCGCGCCGACCGAGACCCTTGGCGCCCTGGTCGAGATCCGCCGCAACGAGCCGCGCTATATCGAGATCACGGCGGGCGCGCCGATGGCGCTGAGCATCGAGACGCTTACCGGGGAACGCGACATGATGCTGTTTCTTTTTGACAGCAGGGGCGATGTCGTCACCCATGACGATGACAGCGGCGACGGGCTGAACGCACGGATCATCGCGCGGCTTTCGCCGGGGCGCTACTGCGCGCAGGTCTTTGCCTTTGCCGATTCCGATCCCGCGCGGCTGGTGGTGCCGGTCTCGATCAATGCGGCCCCGGCAGAGGATGCCTGCATCCGCAATGCCGATGGCAAGATCACGCTGGACCCCGACAGTCAGGATGTGATCACAACCGGCAGGCTGAACGGTGTGGCGCGGATCGCCTTTCAGGCCGCGGCGGGGACGGATGTGACGATTGCCGCGCTCAGCCCGGTCTTCGACACCATGCTGAGCGTTCAGGACGGCTACGGGCAGGAAATCGCCAGCGATGACGATGGTGGCGGCGGCACCAACAGCCTGCTGGACATCCGCAGCGGCGAGACCGGCGATTATTGCGTGACGCTGAGTTCGCTCGACGGGACCGAGGGGCCTTACGTGCTGTCACTGTCAACCAGCGGCAATACGGCGGCGCTTGGTGCGCCGCCCGTGGGTTTCGACCCGATGCCCGGCCCGGTCCATGACGCGCCGGTCGTCGTCGATCTGCTGCCGGAACCCGATACCGGCGATGGTGCGCAGGCCGGGCAGGATGGTGCGCCGCCGGCCACTGGCGCGTTCGGGGCGGCGATACGGGCATTGCGCGAAGCAGCCGGGGCCGGGGCCGAGGAGACGGCGGGCGCTGCCGCCCAGTGAGCCCCTATCCCCGGTGCGGCAGGCTGGCGAATGTGGCCGGATCAAGGCTGTCCTGCGCAAAGGTCGGGCCATTGACCAGCATGCTGACCGCATCATGGCTGTGCAGCGATTCCTGATGACTGGCGATGATGCGGAAATCCCCGATACGCTGATCCGCGATCATCTGTTCGGCGAAGCTGCGCACGGCGTCCTCGACGAAGATGGGGTTGGCGGCGTTGAGTTCGGCAAAGGCCTGCTCGTCCTCGCGCTTGACCATGACCTGGGTTTCGGTCGGCACGGCGCGGCGGCAAAGCGCGATCATATCTTCGAACCACAGCCGGTCCTGGCCCTTCATCTCGACCGAGATGCGCGCCACGGAGCGCTGCGAATGCGGCGTGGCCAGCCGCCCCCGGATCTCGCGGGCATGTTCCGACAGCTCCAGCGAGCAGGGGCAGGTCGAGGAATAGACGTAATCGAGATGCATGATGCGCCGCCGCGCGCCCTGATGTTCGATCAGTTCCAGCGCGATATCGTAATATTGCCAGCCGCTCAGCCCCGAGCGCAGCGACTGCACCCGCATCGGATAGGAAAAGCGCATCTGGATGCGGGCATCCATGCTGTCCAGATCGTCCTTGTAATCGTCAAGCGCGGCTTGCAGCACATCAAGGCTGAAATCCTTTTCGGCATGGGCATAGAAGCTGCGCATGATGCGCGACATGTTGATGCCCTTGCGGTCGGCTTCCAGACTGACGGTGCCGGTGACGCTGGTTTCCAGCGTGATCTCGCCCCCGTCTTTCGTCTGATAGCGGATCGGCAGGCGGAAATTGGAAATCCCGACATGCTGGATCAGCACATTGGCACCCACGATCAGGCTGGCCGGGCCGTTCTGAAGGTCGGGCAGGCTGGCCTTGTAGGGCGCGTCGACCCGGAAATCCGCATCATAATCGCGGGCAAGCGCCGGGTAGGCGGTGGGCGGGCGCGGCGTGGTCACGGTCGGTCGATCCTTGCTGTTCGCGCCTGCAATATAGGCGGGATTGCGGGAAACCAAAGGGGCAGGGGCGAAAGGGGCAGCGAAAGGAAGATGCGCCGCCCCCGGCCGCGATTTCAGATGCGTTATTCCAGCGCCTGACGGAGATCGGCGATCAGGTCGCGCGGGTCCTCCAGCCCGACGGACAGGCGCACCAGCCCCGGCGTGATGCCAAGGGCCATGCGGTCATCCTCGGTCATGCGCTGATGGGTTGTGGTGCTGGGATGGGTGGCGATGGATCTGGCATCGCCAAGATTGTTCGACATCAGGATCAGCCCCAGCCGGTTCAGCGCCGCAAAGGTCGCAGGCTGGCCGCCCCTGACCTCAAAGGCGATCATCGTCCCGCCACTGCCCATCTGCGCCATGGCCAGATCATGCTGGGGGTGGCTGGCAAGGCCCGGATAGATCAGCCGCGACAGTTTCGGGTGGCCATCAAGGGCCCGGGCGACGCTTTCGGCGCTTTCGGCCATGGCGCGCACGCGCAGCTCCATCGTGGTCAGGCCCGACAGCATCAGCCATGCGTTGAACGGGCTGATCGCGCTGCCGGAATGTTTCAGATACGGCTCGGCGATTTCGCGCACGAACTGGCGCGTGCCGCAGATTGCCCCGCCAAGGGCGCGTCCCGTCCCGTCGATGTGCTTGGTGGTGGAATAGATCACCACATCCGCGCCCTGATCCACCGCGCGCGAGAAGACCGGCGTGGCAAAGACATTATCGACCATCACAAGCGCGCCGTGCTGATGCGCGATTTCGGCCACGGCGGCGATGTCGATCACCTCCAGCGTGGGGTTCGAGACCGATTCGAAGAAGACCGCCGTGGTGCCGGGGCGCACGGCTGCGCGCCACTGGTCCAGATCGATGCCGTCGACCAATGTGACCTCGACCCCGAAACGGGTCAGCAATTCCAGGATATACAGGTTCGAGCCGAACAGCGCGCGCGCCGCCACGATATGGCTGCCGCTGCGGCAGACCGACATCAGCGCGCCATTGACCGCCGCCATCCCCGAGGCGGTGGCAAAGGCGTCCTCGGTTCCTTCAAGGGCGCTGATGCGGTCCTCGAACATGCGGGTGGTGGGGTTGCCGTAGCGGGCATAGATGAATTCGTCCTCGCCCACCTTCTGGAACCGCGCCTCGGCCTGTTCGGCGCTGTCATAGGCAAAGCACTGGGTCATGAACAGGGCCTCGGCCATCTCGCCATACTGGCTGCGACGGGTGCCGGCATGCACGGCAAGGCTGCGCTTGTGCAGATTGCGTTTGTCCATTGAAAGGCCCTTCCTGATTGCGAGACCGCGTTACCGCCGCGCCCCGGAAATGGCAAGGTTTTGCCGCTGTCACGGCAGGTTCACATGCCGGTCACGGGGCGGTCACGCAACTGCGCTACGCGGCGGGTGCCGGGGTCACGTGGAAAGGGGATCATGGCCGTTATCGCGCTGAATGCCGATGAGGCGCTGCCGCCGGGGCTGATCGCATGCGCGGCCAGCCTTGCGCCCGGGGCACCGGTGATCGTGATGATCCATGGCTATCGCTTCGCGCCGGGCCACAGGCGCAGCGACCCGCATCGGGATATCCTTGGGCTGGGGGCTGCCGGGGCGGCGGCGGCCCGGCCCGGCCCGCGGCGCAACCTGTCATGGCCGCGCGCGCTTGGCTTCAGCGCCGATGGCCCCGAGGGGCTTGGCATCAGCTTCGGCTGGCCGGCGCGCGGACGGCTGTCGGCGGCCTATGCGCGCGCGGGCGTCACCGGGCAGGGGCTGGCCCCGGTGCTGGCGCGGCTGGCCGATGCCGCCGCGCGCCCGGTGCATCTGATCGCGCATTCGCTTGGCGCGCGGGTCGCCTTGCAGGCGCTTGCCGCCGCGCCCGGCGCAAGCATCGGGCGCATGGTGCTGATGGCGGGCGCGGAACTGCGCCCCCTGGCCGGGGCTGCCATCGACAGCCCCGCAGGCCGGCAGGCCGAGGTGATCAACGTCACCTCGCGCGAGAATGATCCGTTCGATTTCGCGCTGGAATGGCTGATCGGGCGCGGGCGGCATCGTGCGCTTGGCTTCGGGCTGGAAGCGCCGCGCCGCAACTGGCTGGATCTTCAGATCGACGCGCCCGAGACCCGCGCCGGGCTGGCGGCACTTGGCTTCGGGATCGGCGCGGATGTGGCGCGGGCCTGCCATTGGTCGCCCTATCTGCGCGAGGGGCTTTTCGACTTCTACCGCATCGCGCTGTCACAGGGATGGGCGCTGCCGATGGGGCTTCTGCGTGCCAATATCCCGGCCCGGCAGGCCCCCCGGTGGTCGCGGCTTCTGCATCTGCCGGGGCGGGCTCAGTCGTCTT
>JAUNTV010000236.1 GCA_030538515.1 Paracoccus sp. (in: a-proteobacteria) | reverse complement strand
GGCGCGTGGTGCTGGCGGTGCTGCATGATCTGGCGCTGGCGGCGCGTTGGGCCGATCATATCGCGCTGCTGCATCACGGGCGGCTGCACAGTTTCGGCCCGCCCGCCGAGGTGCTGACCCCCGCGATGCTGGCCGAGGTCTACGGCGTCGAGGCGCGGGTCGAGCGTTGCTCGCGCGGAGAGATCGTCATTCAGGTCGACGCGGAAACCGCCGCGAGTGCAAGGAACCGCCATGTCTAGGCCCGGCACCGCCTTGCCCGGACCGCCCGCGCATTCCGGCGCTCGGCTCTGGCCGGTCCCTGTCGCGGCGATGGTGCCGCCCCGCTTTGGCTGACCCCCTGTCTTCAAGAGGTATCAGATGTATTGGATGGATACACCGCAAGCTTACGGGCGCGTCACCCGCGCGCTGCACTGGATCATGGCGGCGCTGATCCTGTGGCAGTTTCTGGGTATGGGGTTGCGGCTGGGGTTTGGCCGGCAGCCTTTTGTCAGCACCTTCGTCGGCAGCCATCAGCCGGTCGGGCTGATCCTTCTGGGGCTGATCCTTGCCCGGATGATCTGGGCCTTTGCGATGCGCCGCCGCCGTCCTGCGCATCTGCGTCTGGCATGGGCGGCGCGGCTGGGGCATGGTGCGCTTTATGCGCTGATGCTGGTGGTGCCGCTGCTGGCCCTGATCCGCGCATGGGGAGGGGCGCGCGCCTTCGCCCCCTTCGGGTTCCAGATATTCCCCGCGCGGGACCCCGCCGTCGAATGGGCCGTCACCCTGGGCGATATGCTGCATGGTGAGCTGGCATGGGTTCTGGCGGTGCTGATCGCGGGGCATGTGGCCATGGTCATCCTTCATGAACGGGTCTGGCGCGACGGCACTCTGGCCCGCATGACCGGCCGGGCCGCGCGATGAAGGGCGTGCCGCGCGGGGTCTGGGCGCTTGGCGTCGTTTCGCTGCTGATGGATGTCAGCAGCGAGATGATCCATGTCCTGCTGCCCCTTTACATGGTGGGCGTGATGGGGACCTCTGTTCTTGCGGTCGGTGTGATCGAGGGCATCGCCGCGGCCACTGCCGCCTTCGCCAAGGTGTTTTCGGGCGCGCTCAGCGACTGGATGGGGCGGCGCAAACCGCTGGCGGTGGCTGGCTACGGGCTGGCGGCGCTGACCAAGCCGCTGTTTGCGATGGCGCCCTCGCTTGGCTGGCTGGTGGCGGCGCGCTTCGTCGACCGGCTGGGAAAGGGCATCCGGGGCGCGCCAAGGGATGCGCTGATCGCCGATATGACCCCGCCCGAATCGCGTGGCGCGGCTTACGGGCTGCGGCAGTCGCTGGATATGGTGGGCGGCTTTGCCGGGCCGCTTCTGGCCATGGTGCTGATCGGCTGGTGGGGCGATTTTCAGGCGGTCTTCTGGGTCGCGGTCATTCCTGCCGCGCTGTCGGTGGCGGTGCTGCTGGCCTTTGTGCGTGAGCCTGCGCAGCCCGCCCCGCGCCCCGCGCGCATGCCGCTGAACCGCGCCGATATGGCGCGGCTGGACCGCCGTTACTGGGCGGTCGTCGGGCTGGCGGCGCTGTTCACGATGGCGCGCTTTTCGGAAGCCTTCCTGATCCTGCTGGCCGGGCCTGCGGGGCTGCCGCTGGCGATGGCCCCGCTGGTCGCGGTGGTGATGGCGGCGTCCTATGCGGCCTCGGCATGGCCGGTGGGGGTGCTGGCCGACCGGATGAACCGCCATGCGCTGCTGGGGCTGGGGATCGCCGTGCTGATCGCGGCCAATCTGGTGCTGGCCTTCGTGCCGGGCCTTTGGGGTCTTGGCATCGGGGTTGCGCTATGGGGGCTGCATCTGGGCATGACGCAGGGGCTTCTGGCGGCGATGGTGGCCGATACCGTGCCGCCCGATCTGCGCGGCACCGGATTTGGCCTGTTCAATCTGATCAGCGGCCTGGCTTTGCTGGCCGCAAGCCTGCTGGCCGGGCTGATCTGGGACCGCTTCGGCCCGGATGCGATGCTGCTGAGCAGTGCCGGGCTGGCCTTTCTGGCGCTGACGGGCTGGTCGCTGCGCGGCGCGCGGAAGGCTGGCGGCGCCGGATGGCCAAAATAGATTCTTGATTGTTTAAGTCGGATATCATATCCGCAAGCCAGTCCTTTCTGCCGGAGCCGACAATGCCCCCGATGCCTGACTTTCTTGCACGCTTCATGGCCCTGCCACTGGTCGGGCTGATCTCGGACGGTGGCTGGACGATGTGGCTGATCGCGGCGCTTTCGGTGGCGACGCTGGGGATCGTGATCTGGCGGCTCTGGGCGCTTTGGGCGGAAGGGGTCTGGGGCGGCAGCCATGCGCGCCGCGCGCTGGCGCTGTGGTCGCAGGGGCACCGCGCCGAGGCATTGGCCGAGGTCAAGGGCCGCACATCCGCCCGCGCGCGCGTGGCGCAGGCAGCCATCGGCACCTCGCTGGACCCGGCCATCGACGCCAAGACCGCGCGCGAGGAAACCGCCCGCATCGCCCGCCAGACGCTTTACCGCTCGCGCGAGGGGCTGCGCGCGCTGGAACTGATCGCCACCATCGCGCCGCTTCTGGGCCTTCTGGGCACGGTTCTGGGCATGATCGACGCGTTTCAGGTGCTGCAAAGCTCGGGCAACCGGGCCGATCCCTCGGACCTTGCGGGCGGGATCTGGGTGGCGCTTCTGACCACGGCGGCGGGCATGGCCGTGGCCATCCCGGCAGGCGTGGCGCTAAGCTGGTTCGAGTCGGTCTCGGACCGGCTTCAGGCCGATCTGGAGGATCTGGCGACGCGGATTTTCGTCAAGCATCCCGTCGCCCCGGCCATGGCCCATGATGGGCGGCCCGAGGCCCCGCAATGAGCAGCGACATCCTTGATCTGGGGCCAAGACGCCATCCAAGGCGGCTGTCGCTGACCCCGATGATCGACGTGGTGTTCCTGCTGCTGATCTTTTTCATGCTCGCCTCGCGCTTTGGTATCGATGCGGTGCTGCCGGTCGCGGGCGGGGCCGAGGGCGCGGCAAGCGAATGGCAGGGCGCGCCGCGTCTGGTGCAGATCGGCGCGGATGATCTGGCGCTGAACGGCAGCCCGGTTGCGCCGGGCGATCTGGCCGCCGCGCTGGCTGCGCTGATGCCCGAGACTGGCGGCGCGGTCATCCTGCGCCCCGCCGAGGGGGCCGATCTGCAACGTGTCGTGCAGGTCGTGGACCTGCTGCGCGGCGCGGGCTTCACCGATCTGATCCTGGTGGAATAGGCGATGCAGATCGACATGCCGCCCCGCCGCCCGCGCGCCGAATCCATCATTCCGATGATCAATGTGGTGTTTCTGCTGCTGGTATTCTTCCTGTTGACCGCGCAGATCGCCCCCCCGGTTCCCTTCGAGGTCGAGCCGCCCGAAAGCGCGGCCGATGAACCCGCGCTTGAGCAGGGGGTTCTTTACGTCTCGGCCACTGGTGAACTGGCCTATGACGGGGCGCGCGGCGATGCGGTCTGGCCGCTGATTACCGCGCGCGGGGATGGCGGCGTGATCGATATCCGCGCCGACCGGGCCGCGCCGGGCAGCCTGGTCGCCGCGATCCTTCGGCGCGTCCGGCAAGAGACCGGGGCAGGCGCGCAGCTTGTCATCAGCGGGGGCTAGCACGATGGGCGGGTTGGAAAAGCTTGGCTTTGTGGCGATTGCCGCGGCTTTGCACATGATCGCGGCGGTCATGCTGACGCGGGGCGATGCCGCGCAGGGCATGCAGGCCCCGCTGCCGCCGACCGAGATCGCGGCAGGCGGGGAAGAGATCCTGTCCATGATCGAGAGCTGGGAAACCCCGCCCGACGTCCAGCCCGAGCTTGAGACCCTGCAACAGCCCGAAGCCCCGGTGCAGCCCGAAATGGCCGAGATGCCCGAGATCGAGATGCCCGCAGCCCCCCGCCTTGCCGCCCCCCCGTCCGAGGCGCGCCCGAACCTGCCGGAGCCGCCCCGGCCGCTGCCGGTGATCGACGAGCCGGAGCCAGAACCGGTCTCGGACTATCTGCTGAGCGTATCCGACCGCCCGCTGGCCCGGCCCGAACGCCCGCGCGATCCCGCCCCGCGGCGGCAGGAACCCCGCAGCGAACCCCGCCGCCAGCAGGCCACACCCGGCCCCGAACGCGCGCAGCCGGCAGCGCCTTCCCGCGCGGGGCAGGGCGGTGAGGCCCGTGCCCGCAGCAGTTCGGGCGGCGGCGGGACATCCGCGCAGCAGACCGCGCAGGTGGAAGCAAGCTGGCGTCAGCAGGTCGGCAATTGCATCGCGCGCAGCGTCTCGCGCGTGTCGGGGGGGCGCGGCTCGCATATGGCGGTGAATTTCGTGATGGCGCGCAGCGGCAAGGTGCAGGGGGTGTCGCTGACGCAATCCTCGGGCGACAGCCGCGCGGATGGCCGCGTCGTTCAGGCCGTTCAGCGTGCCAGTTGCCCGGCCGCCCCCGCCTCGCTGCCGGGCGCGCAATATACGTTCACGCAGCGCTTCACGATCCGGTAGGGGGCATTGCCGCCATCACCTCGGGGTGTTCTTGATTGTATTTGTCGGGTTTGCTATGCCCGCCCCGTCGCCAGCAGGTGTCAGCCCTGTCAGCCAGTCCATCACCGCAGCAGGCCCGCCCACAGGACCGGCAGGGCCCTGGGTTCAGCGCAGAAAGGCCCGCCATGCTTGTGACCATCCCCGATCTTCTGACGCCCGAAGAAACCGCCTATA
>JAUNTV010000235.1 GCA_030538515.1 Paracoccus sp. (in: a-proteobacteria) | reverse complement strand
AGCGCACCACCGCATCTTCATTCGCGGTGACGAAATCCTGATTGAAGGCGATGAAGCCAAGCTCTGTGCCGAAGGTGTGATCCTCGACCAGCGGGCGGCCAAGCCCCTGCTTTTCCAACTGCCCGGCGAAGGGCTCGATGCTCCAGCCCGCTTCGATGGCACCATTGGCGAAAGCGGCGGCGGTGGCGGGGGGCGGCAGGAAGACCGGCTCGATATCCTCGATGGTCAGCCCGCCCTTTTCCAGCGCCTTCGCGGTCGAGAACATGCCGAAGCCGCCCGGTCCGGGGATGCCGATACGCTTGCCCTTCAGATCGGCGGGCGTCCTGATCCCCGCATCCCATGCCTGCGCCGAGACCATGAACGGCGAGGGCGAGGGCACGCTGTCGGGCATCCGCGCCAGCGTGGCGATGATCGAGACCGTGGCACCGCGATCCAGCGCGTTGAAAAGGCTGGCCCCCCAGGTCGCGCCGCCCGCCTCGATATGGCCCGAGGCCAGCATCTGGATGGTTTCCGCCGTGTCGCCCTTGGGCGTCAGCGTCACATCGACGCCGAATTCATCGAAAAAGCCCATGTCCTTGGCGATGAAGAACGGCGCGTAATCGGCGAAGGGGGAATAAAGGAACTCGACCTTCGGTGCGTCCTGCGCCTGGGCCGAGGTGGCGAATGAAGCCACCATGGTCGCGGCGGCGGCAAGGATGGTGCGACGGCTGAAGGTGAACATGCGCGAAATCCCCCTGCGCGAATGAAACGGACCGGTGCGTCCGGTCTGCTTCTGACCGGATCCGATCCTGTCACGGTAGAACTGATGTATCAAACTGGCAATCTGATATTTTCGTCAGCGCCGCATCGGCAGGGGCAGGGGGCCGTGCGAAAACGCCCGTGGCCCTTGACCTTCCCACCGTTGGAAGGATTATATCCCCCTCCGAACTCATGAAGGGGGCGGAAATGGCTGCGGATAAAGCGATCACCCTGCCGGTCGAAGGCATGACCTGCGCGTCTTGCGTGGGCCGTGTGGAACGCGCGCTGAAGGCGGTGCCGGGTGTCACTGACGCCACGGTGAACCTTGCCACCGAACGGGCCAGCGTCAGCGGGGTCGCCGATCGCGCGGCGCTTGTCGCGGCGGTCGAGGGCGCGGGCTATGCGGTGCCTGCGCCCTCTGCCGTTACGCTAAGCGTCGAGGGGATGACCTGCGCATCCTGTGTCGGCCGTGTGGAACGCGCGTTGAAGACGGTGCCGGGCGTCACCGATGCCACGGTGAACCTTGCGACCGAACGGGCCAGTATCAGCGGAACGGCCGATACCGCCGCCCTGATCGCTGCCGTGGAAAAGGCGGGCTATGCCGCGCGGCTGGTGACGCAGGATGGTGCCGGCGATGACCGGAAAGCCATCGAATATCAGCAACTTCGCCGCGACTTCATCCTTGCCGCCCTGTTGACCCTGCCGGTCTTCCTGCTGGAGATGGGCAGCCACCTTATCCCCGGCGCGCATCACCTGATCGATGCCACCATCGGGATGCAGAACAGTTGGTATCTGCAATTCGCGCTGACCTCGCTTGTGCTGTTCGGCCCCGGCCTGCGCTTTTACCGCCATGGCCTGCCCGCGCTGTGGCGGGGGGCGCCGGATATGAACGCGCTTGTCTCGGTCGGGACACTGGCGGCCTATCTTTACTCGGTCGTGGCGACTTTCGCGCCCCGCCTGCTGCCTGCCGGCACGGTGAACGTCTATTACGAGGCGGCGGCGGTCATCGTCACGCTGATCCTGCTGGGCCGCCTGCTGGAGGCCCGCGCCAAGGGCCGCACCTCGCAGGCGATCAGGCGGCTGGTGCGGTTACAGGCCAAGACCGCGCGGGTGCGCCGTGACGGCGCGGTGCTTGATCTGCCGATTGAGGCGGTGCGCCAAGGCGACATTATCGAGACCCGCCCCGGCGAGCGTATCCCCGTCGATGGCGCGGTGATCGAGGGCGAAAGCTATGTCGATGAATCCATGATCACGGGCGAGCCGATCCCGGTTGCCAAAACCACCGGCAGCACGGTCGTAGGCGGCACGGTGAACCAGACCGGCGCTTTCGCCTTTCGCGCGACGGCGGTGGGCGGCGACACCATGCTGGCGCAGATCATCCGCATGGTCGAGGATGCGCAAGGCTCGAAACTGCCGATTCAGGCGCTGGTGGACCGGGTGACGATGTATTTCGTGCCCGCCGTCTTTGCCGCCGCCGCGCTGACCTTTGCCGTCTGGCTGGCCTTTGGCCCGTCGCCCGCGCTGACCTTCGCGCTGGTCAATGCGGTGGCGGTGCTGATCATCGCCTGCCCCTGCGCGATGGGGCTGGCCACGCCGACCTCGATCATGGTGGGCACCGGGCGCGGCGCGGAACTGGGCATCCTGTTTCGCAAGGGCGAGGCGCTGCAACTCTTGCGCGACACGCAGGTGGTGGCGCTGGACAAGACCGGCACGCTGACCGAAGGCCGCCCCGCGCTGACCGATCTGGAACTTGCGCCCGGCTGGAACCGCCCCGAGGTTCTGGCCCTTGTGGCGGCGGTCGAGGCGCGATCCGAACATCCCATCGCCCGCGCCATCGTCGCGGCGGCTGATGGGCTGGCCCCGCCACCGCTGGAGGGCTTCGAATCCGTCACCGGCTATGGCGTGCGCGCGACGGCGGGTGGCAGGCCCGTGCAGATCGGCGCGGACCGCTATATGGCGCAGCTTGGGCTTGACGTGGCCCCCTTTGCCGCCACGGCAGAGCGGCTGGCGCAGGAAGGCAAATCGCCCCTTTACGCCGCCATTGACGGCAGGCTGGCCGCGATCATCGCCGTGGCGGACCCGATCAAGGAAACCACGCCCAAGGCGATCAAGGCGCTGCATGATATGGGCCTGCGGGTCGCGATGATTACCGGCGACAACGCCCGCACCGCGCGGGCCATCGCGGATCGTCTTGGCATCGACGAGGTGGTGGCCGAGGTGCTGCCCGATGGCAAGGTGCAGGCGATCCGGCGGCTGCGCACCGCACATGGCAAGCTGGCCTTCGTCGGTGACGGCATCAACGACGCCCCCCCCCTGGCCGAGGCTGACGTGGGCCTTGCCATCGGCACCGGCACCGATATCGCCATCGAGGCCGCCGATGTCGTGCTGATGTCGGGCAGCCTGCAAGGCGTGCCGAACGCGATTGCGCTGTCCAGGGCGACCATCGGCAATATCCGCCAGAACCTGTTCTGGGCCTTCGCCTATAACACCGCGCTGATTCCGATCGCTGCCGGGGTGCTTTATCCGGCTTATGGCGTGCTGCTGTCGCCGGTCTTTGCGGCGGGCGCGATGGCGCTGTCCAGCGTCTTCGTTCTGGGCAATGCGCTGCGCCTGCGCCGGTTCGAGGTGCGGGCATGAATATCGGTGAAGCCGCCAGGGCATCGGGCGTATCGGCCAAGATGATCCGCTATTACGAGCAGATCGGGCTGATCCCTGCGGCCGGGCGCAAACCCTCGGGTTATCGCGATTATTCAGATACCGGCGTCCATATGCTGCGGTTCATCCGCCGGGCGCGGGATCTGGGCTTTCCGGTGGCGGAAATCGCCAATCTGCTGAGCCTCTGGCGCGACGAAACCCGCCACAGCGCCGAGGTCAAGCGCCTGACGGAAGCCCATATCGCCACGCTGGAACAGAAGATCGCCGATATGCAGGACATGGCCAATACATTGAAATCGCTGGCCAAAGCCTGCAAGGGCGACGGCCGCCCCGATTGCCCGATCCTGGCGCGGCTGGAAGGCGATGAGGGTGCCGGGGATATGGGCTTGCGCGCGCGCGAAGGGGCGGTATCCCCGCGGTCCTAGCGCCCGGCGCGATCAGGCCCCTTGCGCCCGGCTGTCGCCCTGCCAGGGCCTCGCCATGAAAAGGCTTGTCATCTGTTTGTTGTATGCGATCAATAGGCTAGGCTCGCACAAAACACGGGAGATGACGATGACACGACATTTGATGGCTGCGGCGACCCTGGGCCTGCTGGCGGCGGCTCCGGCCAATGCCCAACAGGGCGAGCTGGTCTATTACTGCTCGGCCGATGAGGCCTGGTGCCGCGCCATGTCCGAGGCCTTCCAGCGCGAGACCGGGATCAATGTGCTGATGACGCGGCGGTCATCGGGCGAGACCTTCGCGCAGATCAAGGCCGAGGAAGGCCAGCCGCGCGGTGATATCTGGTGGGGCGGCACGGGCGATCCGCATCTGCAAGCCGCCGGTGAGGGGCTGACCGATGAATATCAGTCGCCGCGCCTTTCCGAATTGCAGGACTGGGCCGTCGATCAGGCCGAGGCCTCGGGCTATCGCACGGTGGGCATTTATGCCGGTGCTTTGGGATACGGCTATAACACCGATCTGATGGCCCGCATCGGCGGAGAGCCGCCCGCCTGCTGGGCCGATCTGACCGATGAGCGCTTCCGCGACGATGTGCAGGTGGCGAACCCCAATTCCTCGGGGACGGCCTATACCATGCTGGCGACGCTGGTGCAGTTGATGGGCGAGGATGAGGCCTTCGATTACATGAAGGCGCTGCATCGCAATGTCAGCCAATATACGCAATCGGGTTCCGCCCCGATCCGCGCCGCCGCCACCGGCGAGACGCTGATCGGCATCGTCTTCATGCATGACGCGGTGACGCAGGCCGTCGCCGGCGCGCCGATTGCCGTGGTCGCCCCATGCGAGGGCACCGGCTACGAGGTCGGCTCG
>JAUNTV010000234.1 GCA_030538515.1 Paracoccus sp. (in: a-proteobacteria) | reverse complement strand
CTCGAAGGCGCTGGCGCTTGGGCTCAGGCCCATCGTCGTGCTGAACAAGGTCGACAAGCCCGCGGCGGAACCCGAACACGCGCTTAATGAGGTGTTCGACCTGTTCGCCAATCTGGGCGCGAATGACGAACAGCTTGATTTTCCGCATCTTTATGCCTCGGGGATCGGGGGATGGGCGGTTGCCGATCTGGATGACGAACGCAAGGACATGTCGGCGCTGTTCGATCTGGTCCTGAAGCATGTCCCCGCGCCCCGCCAGATCGCGCAGGCCGATCAGCCCTTCCGCATGCTGGCCACCACGCTTGGCGCCGACCCCTTCCTTGGCCGCATCCTGACCGGCCGGGTCGAGGCAGGGCGCGCGAAGGCCGGTGATACGGTCAAGGTGCTCAACCGCGATAATGAGCGCGTTGAACAGTTCCGCATCTCGAAGGTGCTGGCCTTCCGCGGCCTGAACCAGCAACCCATCGACGAGGCCGAGGCCGGCGATATCGTCAGCCTTGCCGGCATGGCCAAGGGCACCGTGGCCGATACGATCTGCGCGCTTGAGGTCGAGACCGCGCTTCCCGCCCAGCCCATCGACCCGCCGACGATCAGCGTCACCTTCGGCATCAATGATTCGCCCCTTGCCGGTCAGGACGGCAAGAAGGTGCAATCCCGCGTCATCCGCGAACGCCTGATGAAAGAGGCCGAATCCAACGTCGCCATCCGTGTCGAGGACACGCCCGGCGGTGAAGCCTTCGTCGTTTCGGGACGCGGCGAATTGCAGATGGGCGTGCTGATCGAAAACATGCGCCGCGAGGGGTTCGAGCTGTCGATCAGCCGCCCCCGCGTCATCTTCCGCGAAGAGGACGGCCAGCGCATGGAACCGGTCGAGGAAGTCATCATCGACGTGGACGACGACTATACCGGCGCGGTGATCGAAAAGCTGACCGGCGACCGCAAGGGCGAGATGGTCGATATGCGCCCCGCCGGTCACGGCAAGACCCGCATCGTGGCTCATGTGCCCTCGCGCGGGCTGATCGGCTATCACGGCGAATTCATGACCGATACGCGCGGCAATGGCGTCTTGAACCGCATCTTCCACGGCTGGACGCCCTATAAGGGGGCCATTCAGGGCCGCCGCCAGGGCGTGCTGATCAGCATGGAAAACGGCGTTTCCGTGGCCTATGCGCTGTGGAATCTGGAAGAACGCGGGCGTCTGTTCATCGGCGCGCAGGAGCAGGTCTATACCGGCATGATCATCGGCGAGCACTCGCGCGACAATGATCTGGAAGTGAACCCGCTCAAGGGCAAGAAGCTGACCAATGTGCGCGCATCCGGCACGGATGAGGCGGTGCGCCTGACCCCCCCGGTGCGCATGTCGCTGGAAGAGGCCATCGCCTATATCGACGATGACGAGCTGGTCGAGGTCACGCCCAGGAACATCCGCCTGCGCAAACGCTATCTCGACCCGCATGAGCGCAAGCGCCAGTCCCGCGCCGAATAAGCCGGGCGCATGATCAAAGGCCGGGGGGTTCCCCGGCCTTTTTCAGCTTTCGATCACCACATCCGGAAAATCCCCCGCGCCCGAAAATTTCGCCGCCAGAATATATTGGTCCTCCTCAGGGGGCAGGATGCGGTAATCCAGCGTCAGCGCAGCACCGCCGCTGTCTTCGGGCGAAAGCGAAAAGCAGCCGCGCTCCAGCCAGAGCGCGTGGGCGAAATCATCAGCGCTGACATCCTGCACGCGCCTTGCGCCGGGGAAAGGCACGGCCATCAGCGCCTTCCAGCCCCTGCCATGGGGTTCCAGCCGGTCTTCAAGCCAGTCGCGCCGGGTTCGGGGCGCAAACCCCTTGCGCAGCGCGGGCGTCCAGTTCCGCCAAGCCCTGCGCCAGCGGCACGAAACCGTCCAGATCCTGCGGGCTGAACCGGGCCAGCCGCGCCTCGTTCATGTACAGATCAAGCGCGATCCGCCGCCCGCCCGGCCAGTCGATGGCCCTGAGCGGTGTGATCATATCCAACCCGGTAAGGGGGCCAAAAAACGGATGATGCAGGGCCATGGGCTATTCCCCGAAATTCTGCGTGATCCAGCCGTTGATGCGGGTGGCCACCGGCGCGGTCTGGCCGGGCGACAGGATATCGCCCGCGATCACATGGGCGGCGGGATCGTCGCCCGGCCCCATCACAAGGGGCACCTCGGTCACAGGACCGCCCCAGCTTGCCAGCGCCTGCTTTGCGGCGGGAATATCGACGACCTGATCGGCCTCGGCATAGATCACAAGCAGGGGCTGACGGGCATCGCGGTAATTCGCGCCCGCGCCCGCCGCGACCAGGGCCGCGACGGGAAGCCCGGCTGTCACCGGATAGCATGTGGTCCAGAACGTCCGGTGGCGCTCGTTTTGCGGGGTAAAGCAGCGCTCGCGCCCCGCGATCAGGGGCAGCCAGTGCCGCGCAAGGGGCTGGCGCAGCAGAAAGGCACCCCGCGCCCTGATCCCGAAATTGGGCGAGACCATCACCACCCCGTCGATCCGTGGCCCCAGCACCGGGTCGCGCGCCGCCAGCGCCGCCAGCGTGGCCCCGGTCGAGGTGCCGATCACCACGACCTTCTCGCCGATCTGGTGGCCGATGGCCACGGCCTCGGCCACATCCCGCGCCCAATCCGCCACCGCCGCCTGCCCGAGCGAGGCACCATCAAGCCCGTGCCCGGCAAGCCGCGTGAAATGGATATTGGCACCGCGCCACGCCCCGATCAGGTCAGGCACCGGCCGGATTTCCTGCGAGCTGGCCGAAAAGCCGTGGATATAGACCAGGGCCACCGGGGTTTTCCGGCCCGGACGCCCCGCCCAGACGATCCGGCGCGCGACCTCGGGCGGGACGCCTGCTTCCTGATTGTAAAGCCATGCGTCCAGATCATCGGGCAGTTCGGCGATCTCAGGGGGGGCAAAGCGGCCGGATTCGCGCGGGGCAAGACGCCAGATCGCGGCCAGAACCACCGCCAGAACCAGAAGCACCATTGCCACCATCCGTCGGCCCCGCCCTTGCTTGCCCGGCGCGCGCGCAGCCTTCCGCCCCGGCCTTTTCGCGGGCCTCGCGTCAGCCACGCAGGATCTCGTCCACTGCCGCGCCGATCAGCGCCAGGTTTTCGGGCGTCGAGAAGCGATGATCGGCGCCCTTCACCAGAACCAGCCGCAGATCGGGGCTGTCGGCGTGATCCAGCAGCCGAAGCGCCCAATCCATGGGCACATCGGCATCCGCCGTGCCCTGAAGAAGCCTGACCGGAAAGGGCAGCGCCAGCGGGCTTTCCAGCACCAGATGATCCAGCCCGTCCTCGATCAGGTGTTTTGTGATCACATAGGGCTGCTCGTCATAATCCGAGGGCAGCGCGATCCGCCCCTCCGCCATCACCTGCCGGCGCTGATCGGCATCGAAAGCGGCCCAGAAGCCGTTTTTGGTGAAATCGGGCGCGGCGGCGATCCCCACCAGCCCGGCCAGGCGGTCGGGCCTGGCACCACCAGAAGCGATATCCAGCCCCCCATGGACGACCCCACCAGCACCTGCGGCCCGGTGGTCAGCGCGCCGATCGCCGCCATCGCATCATCCGCCCAATCGCCGATGCAGCCATCCTCGAACGCGCCAAAGGACTCACCATGGCCCGAATAGTCGAAACGCAGAAAGGCGCGCCCCTGCGCGCGCGCGCGGTCGGCCAGATATTCGGCCTTGGTGCCGCGCATGTCGGATTTGAAGCCGCCCAGAAACACCACCCCCGGCCCCGCGCCGGGCTGGATCTCGTAAGCGATGCGCCGGCCCTGCGGCGTGTCAAGAAAATCGGTCATCTAGCGTTCCGTCAGTTTCAACTCGATCCGGCGGTTCAAGGCACGGCCTTCGGGCGTATCTTCGGGCGCGACGGGCCTTGTATCGGCAAATCCCGTGGGCGCCAGCCGGTCGGCCGGAAAGCCCAGATCGTCTATCATATAGCGCACCACCGCAAGGGCACGCGCCTGGCTGAGTTCCCAATTATCGCGGAAACGCCCGCTGCCGGAAAGCGGCGTCGCATCGGTATGGCCATCGACGCGGATCACCCAGTCGAGTTCCGCGGGAATGGTCGTCGCGACCTCGGCCAGCATATCGGTCACGCGTGCGATGCTGGTCTGGCCAGCGGGGGACAGGCTGGCCTCGCCCTGACCGAACAGCACCTCGGACTGGAAGACGAAGCGGTCGCCGACCACGGCCACGCCTTCGCGTCCCTGAAGGATCTGGCTGAGACGGCCAAAGAATTCCGAACGGTAACGGGCCAGATCGGCGGCCTCTTCCTCAAGCCGGGTTCGCTCGGCCTCAAGGCGGGCGGTCTCGGCCTCTTCCAGCGCAAGGCGGCGGCGCTGCTCGTCGCTGGCTTGCAGAAGGGCCGCGTTCAGCTGCGCGCCCAGTTCCTCAAGCCTGAGATCGCCCGCCGCGCCCTCGGCCCGGCTGATGTCAAGCGCGGCCTGGATCGAGGCAAGCTGCGTGTTCAACGCGGCCACCTGTTCATTGAGAAGCGCCACCCGGCGCTGTGCCTCGGTGGATGCTTCCTGCTGCCCGGCCAGCCTTTCCTGCGCCAGCGCCAGAAGCGCCGCCTGACGCGCCGCTTCCGAGGCGCTTTGCGCCGCCGCATCCCCCAGTTCCGCACGCGCGGCCTCGGCTGCGGCCAGAAGGGTCAGGGTTTCTTCGGCCTCGCGCCGGCTTTCCTCCAGCGAAAGCGTCATCGCGGTCAGTTCGGCCTGCCCCTCGCGCAGCCGCGCGCGCAGGGC
>JAUNTV010000233.1 GCA_030538515.1 Paracoccus sp. (in: a-proteobacteria) | reverse complement strand
AGGAACTGGACGACACCGCGCCGGGCACCATCGGGCAGGCGCTGACGCAGGTGCCCGGCGTGGCCAGTGTCGGTTCCAGCAGCTTCTTTGGGCAGGGGTTCAATATCCGCGGCTTCGGGTCGTCAGGCACCGCCGCATCCGAGGCGGGGATCGTGCAGATGATCGACGGCGAACGGAAATATTACGAATCCTACCGGCAAGGCTCGCTGTTCGTCGAACCCGACTTCCTGACCCGGATCGAGGTTCTTCGCGGCCCCGGCTCGACCACGCTTTACGGCGCGGGCGCGCTTGGCGGCGTGATCGCGATGGAAACCGTCAGCGCGGGCGATCTGATCAGGGATGGCGCGACGCAGGGCGGGCGGGCCCGGCTGCGCTATGGCACGAACCCCGACACCGCTTTCGCAAGCCTGCTTTGGGGCTGGCGCATGGGCGATGATTTCGAGGCCGTGGCGGGGCTGGCTTACCGCCATCTGGGCGATACGAAGGACTCCGACGGCGATGTCATGATCCGTTCGAACTCTGACACGCCGAACCTGCTTCTCAAGGCGCGCAAGCAATTCGGTGATCACTATGTCGAAGGCTCATATCTGCATCTGGAGGCGCGCGGTGACGATCAGGATTACAACCAGCTTGAGGGCGCGCAGGTCGGGCTTTTCCCCGGCTTCGCCGGCTGGGGCGTCGGTGATATCCTGACCCGCGACCAGACCGCGCGGCTGGTCTGGGGCTATAATCCCGCGAACCCGCTGATCGACAGCACAGTCACGCTGTCTTATACCAATACGATCAAGGACATCCGGCAGGGCAGCGATCCGTCCGAGCCGATCATGGCCACGCTTCTGGGGCGGCGCGATTATGGGCTGTGGAAGCTTCGGGCGCAGAATGTCGCGGATATATCTGCCGGGGGGTGGTCGCATTTCCTGACGCTCGGCGCAGAGACATCCTATCAGGATCGCACCAGCACCGCCTTTTCCGCCAGCCACCCCGAGGCCGTGACCCGGCAAGCGGCGGTTTTCGCCTGGTCAGAGCTTCGCCGCGACCGGCTGAGCATCAACACCGGGCTTCGCTGGACAAGGCAAAGCACCGAACCGCGCGACAGCGTGACGGCCACCGATGACGGCGTGCGCAATACCGCCGCCGAGCCGCAGATATCGGTGATGTATGACCTGAACAATCACTGGTCTGTCTTCGGCTCGGCCGCGCGGGTCAGCCGCCTGCCCAATGTCGATGAGCTTTACGACAGCTTCCGGGGCGGCGCCGCCTCGCCCGATCTGAAGGCCGAGCGCGGCAAGAACCTTGAAATCGGCGTCAGCTATCGTGCCGACGGGGTTTTCGCGGCGGATGACCAGATCGCGGTCAAGCTGACGCTGTTTCGCAACCATATCGACGACATGATCGCGCGCAGCAATGCGATCGCCCCCAACCCCGCCTATATCAATATCGACCGCGCCTATCTGCGCGGGGGCGAGATCGAGGCGGCATGGTCGGGCGGGCGCTGGCAGCTTGGCGCGGCGGTCTCGGTCGTCAACGGGACGGATCAGGACGGCAATGTGCTGGATACGCTGCCCAACAACCGCCTGGCGCTTTCGGCAAGCTATGCGCATTCCGACGCCTGGCGGGTCGGGCTGCGCAGCACGCTGGCGGCGGGGCGCGACAAGCCCGGCGGGACGCGCCGGGCGGGCTTTGGCGTGCATGATGTGTTCGCCGTCTGGACACCGCAATCAGGGCCTGCGCAGGGCGTCGAATTCGGGCTTGCCGTCGATAATGTCTTCAACCGCGACTATATTCCGGCAACCTATCAGACCGGCCCGGCACCGGGGCGCAATATCAGCCTGACGCTGACGCGAAACTTCTGACAGCCTGCCCCGCCCGCCCGCCGGATCACGCGCCGCCCGCCGCGCGGGCGCGCGCGGCTTCCAGATCCGCCCTTGCCCCGTCGATCAGGGCAAGGCTGGCGGCGGTTGCTGCGGTCTCGTTTCGCGCGATCAGCGCATCCAGCAGGCGGCGGTGGCTGGCGACGGTGCGGGAATAATCCTCGACCGATTTGTTCGAGGCCAGCAGCATCATGTTCAGCCCCGCGCCCACCGAGTGAATGAACTGCGTGAAAACGCGGTTATGCGAGGCGTGAAGCAGCGCCTCGTGAAAGGCCAGATCGGCATCGGTAAAGGCGATGGGGTCATTGCCCGCCCCGGCCATGGCCAGAAGCGCCCGCTCGATCCCGGCCAGATCCGACAGCGTTGCGCGCCGGCAGGCCAGCACCGCCGCCGCCGGTTCGATCGCCTGGCGGGCCTCAAGCACATCATCGACGAAACCGCTGATATCAAGGTGATCGGCCACCCAGCCAAGCACCTGCTGATCCAGAAGGGACCATTCTTCCTGCGGCAGCACGACCGTGCCGACACGCGGCTTTGATCGCAGCATGAACTTGGCCTCAAGGCCCTTGATCGCCTCGCGCAGGGCGGTGCGCGAGACGCCGAAGCGCTGCGTCAGCTCTGCCTCGGGCGGCAGGTTCCGGCCGGCAGGGAATTCACCGGTGGCGATCAGTCGCGCGATGCTGGCCTGAAGGTCATTATGCACGCGGGGTCGCTTCGGCGCGAACTGGCGCGTCATGTAACCATCCGTTCGGTCAAGAAATTATCCCGCATCTTACGATCTGCCCGGTGCAGCCGCAAATAAAATATGGGCAGATTTGGCAATAGTCATACAAGATTATTGACTGGTATGATCAGAATGTTATGCAGAACGCACAGCGATACGCTGGAAAAAAGGGGAGGAGACTATGAAAAGCATGCACAGGCTGGCGCTTGCCGCCGGGCTTGCCCTGTCGGTCGTGGCGGGAAGCGCCGTGGCGCAGGACGTCAAGATCGGCTTCGTCGTCAAGCAGCCGGAAGAGCCGTGGTTTCAGGATGAATGGAAATTCGCCGATATCGCGGGCGCCGAAAAGGGCTTCGGTGTCGTCAAGATCGGCGCAACCGATGGCGAGCAACTGATGGCCGCCATCGACAACCTTGCCGCCCAGGGCGCGCAGGGCTTCATCGTGTGCACGCCCGATGTGAACCTTGGCCCGGCCATCGTCGCGCGCGCGGAAGCGGCGGGGCTGAAGCTGATGACGGTGGATGACCGGCTGGTCGATGCCACCGGGGTTGAGATCGAATCAGTGCCCCATATGGGCATTTCCGCCACCAGGATCGGCGAAACCGTGGGCGAGGCGATCAGCGCCGAAATCGCCGCGCGCGGCTGGAACATGGATGAGGTGGGCGCGCTGCGGATTTCCTATGCGCAGCTTCCGACCGCCGCCGACCGCGTGGGCGGGGCCGAGACCGCGCTGAAGGCCGCGGGCTTCCCCGAAGGCAATATCTTCGACGCGCCGCAGGCCCGGACCGATACAGAAGCAGCACTGAACGCCGCCACCATCGTTCTGAACCAGCATCCCGAAATCAGGCATTGGGTGGCTTACGGGCTGAACGACGAAGCCGTGCTTGGCGCGGTGCGCGCCGCCGAAAGCGTGGGGATCACCGGCGAGAACATGATCGGCGTGGGGATCGGGGGCGCTGCCTCGGCGATCAACGAGTTCGAAAAACCCGATGCGACCGGCTTCTTCGGCACGGTGGTCATCTCGCCCAAGCGGCACGGCTATGAAACGGCGATGAACATGTATGAATGGATCGCCAACGGGGTCGAGCCGGAAGCGCTGATCCTGACCTCGGGCGCGCTGGCGAAGCGCGACGATTACAAGCAGGTTCTGGTCGATCTGGGGATCGAGTGAACCATGCGGCTGCCCGGCAGGGTCCGGGCAGCCATTCCGCCTGAGGGGGGCAGGATGGGCTATTCCTTTGAATATCGCGACATAACAAAGACCTATCCCGGCGTCACCGCGCTGGAGGATGTCAGCTTCGGCGTCCGCGCCGGGGCGATCCACGGGCTGATGGGCGAAAACGGCGCGGGGAAATCCACGCTGATCAAGATCCTTTCGGGTGATCAGCATGCGGATCGGGGCCGCATCCTGATCGGGGGCAAGGAACAGCGCTTCGCCTCGGTCAGTGATGCCATGGATCACGGCGTGGCGGTGATCCATCAGGAATTGCAGCTTGTCCCGAACCTGACCGTGGCCGAAAACCTGTGCCTTGGCCGCTTTCCGAACCGCGCGGGCTTCGTTTCGGCCCGACATATGCGCGACCGGGTGCAAGCCGTGCTGGACGATTACGGGATCGAGGTAGAGGCGGGCGCGAAAGTGTCCAGCCTGTCGCTTGGCGCGCGCCAGATGGTCGAGATCGCCAAGGCCGTCATGGCCGATGCCCGCGTTCTGGCGCTGGATGAGCCGACCTCATCGCTGTCGAGCCATGAAAGCGAGATCCTGTTTCGGATGCTGGCGCGGCTGAAGGAAAAGGGCACGGTAATCCTTTACGTCTCGCACCGCATGGATGAGATTTTCCAGCTTTGCGACAGTATGAGCGTGCTGCGCGATGGCCGGCTGGCGGCGCATCACGACAGTCTGGACGGCGTGACCCGAGATCAGGTCGTGGCGGAGATGGTGGGCCGCGACATCACCGATATCTGGAACTGGCGCGGGCGCGTCTTGGGCGAAACGCGGCTGCTGGTGAACGGGATCGCGGGCGAGAAACTGCCCCATCCGGCCAGCTTTTCGGCGCGCAAGGGGGAAATTCTTGGCTTTTTCGGGCTGATCGGCGCGGGGCGGTCCGAATTGATGCGGCTGATCTTCGGGGCCGATCCCGCCGTTTCGGGGCGCGTCACGCTGGACGGGGAAAGCTATGCCTTTACCGATCCCCATCGCTCGATCCGGCGCGGA
>JAUNTV010000232.1 GCA_030538515.1 Paracoccus sp. (in: a-proteobacteria) | reverse complement strand
CGCAGCGGGTGCGGCAGGCGCAGCCCCTGCCCCCGTCATGCTGCGCAATTGCGTATCGAAAAGCTGCAACATGGCCTGCGTCTGCGCCTGCATCAGCGCGCCCAGATCCCCGGCCGGGACCGGCGCGGCTGCGGCGGGTTGCGGGGCGGGCGAAGGTGCCGGAGCCTCGGGCGGCAGGATCGCATCCAGATGGGCCGCCAGCACGGTGACATTGGGGTAATCGCCCAGCAATTGCCGAAAGGTCAGGCTGGCACCGAAATCGCGTTCCAGCCGCTGCGTCACCTGCCCCAGCAGAAGCGAATCGAAGCCGAGTTCCAGAAAGCCGGTTCCGGCGTCGCTGTGGGAAAGCGCCTCTCCGGCGAGGTCTGACAGCAGTTCCAGAAGCTTGCCGGTCAGGGCGGCATGACGGTCGGGCGTGGGCATCGGCATCACTTTCCGGGTTGGGGTCGTGGCGGGGTCGGGCGCGGCCTGCCCCTGCCGGGCAAGCGGGACGGGCGCATCGATCCAGTGGCGCGATCTTTCGAAAGGATATCCCGGCAACGAGACGCGCCGGCCCGGCACAGGCGCCATGCCCGCAAAATCCCCCGCCGCGCCGCATGACCAAAGCGCGCCATAAGCCTGCGCCATCATCTCATGATCCGTGCCGGCATCGGTGTGATCGGGCAGCGACTGGATCAGCGCGGCGCGGGCGTCTCGGGCCAGGGCCTGGCCCGCGAAAGCGCAAAGCGTGCGACCGGGGCCGGTTTCCAGCAGCGCGGGCGGGGTATCGCCTTCGCACAGCAGCTGCACGGCGGCATCGAAATTCACCATGGCCCGGCAATGGCGCGCCCAATAGGCGGGGTCGCGCGCCTGATCCGCGGTGATCCATGTCCCGCTGACACAGGAAACCCATGGAATTTGCGGGGTGCCGAAACTGTGTTTCGCGGCCTCGTGCCGAAGGCCGTCGACCACCGGGTCCATCATCGCGGAATGAAACGCATGCGAGGTATGCAGCCGCCTTGCGGCATGGCCCGCGCGTTCAAGCCGGGCGGCGAAATCATCGATCAGCGCATCCGGCCCGGCGAAAACCAGCAGCCGGGGCGCATTTTGCGCGGCCAGATCGACGCCATCGGGCACAAGCCCCGCCACCGCATCCAGCCCCGCGCGAACCGACAGCATGGCCCCGCCCGGCTGGTCCTGCATCAGCCGGGCGCGGGCGGCGATCAGCGCCAGCCCGGTCTCAAACCCCATCACGCCCGAGATCGTGGCGGCCACGAATTCGCCCACCGAATGCCCGATCATGGCGACGGGCTGCACGCCCCGCCCCTGCCAGAGCCGCGCCAGCGCATATTCCACCAGATAAAGCGCGGGCTGGGTGATCGCGGTGTCGCGCAGGATGCGCGCGGCGGCCTGCGGATCGGGCGCGCGGTAAAGCAGCGCGGCCAGATCCAGCCCGAGCGCGGGGCGCAAGACCTCGGCCCCGGCATCGATGATACGCGCGAAAGCAGGCTCATCGGCATAAAGCGCGGCCCCCATGCCGGGATATTGCGCGCCCTGACCGGGGAACATGAAGGCCACGGGCGGGGGGACCGACGGGGCCTTGCGGGCGGTGAAAGGCGCGCGCAAGGCCGCCACGGCCCCGGCGTGATCGCTGGCGGCAATGCAATGGCGATATTCGAAGGCGCGGCGTCCCCCTTGCAGGGTGGCCCCCGCATCCGCCAGCAAGGGGGGATCGGCGCCTTCCAGCGCGGCGGCAAGGTTTTCGGCCATCGCAGCCAGCGCGGTCTGGCTGCGCGCGGAAAGCGGCAGCAGCACCGGCTTGCTTTCCACCCTTGCGGGGGCGTCCGGGACGGGCGGCGCTTGCTCAAGGATCAGATGCACATTGGTCCCGCCCACCCCAAGCGCGCTGATGCCCGCGCGCAAGGGCTGCGCGCCCTGCCATGGGCTGGCCTTGGTCGGGATATGGAAGGGGCTGGTGGCAAGGTCGATATTGGGATTGGGCGCGCGGAAATTCGTCATCGGAGGCAGGATACGGTGATGCAGCATCAGCGCGGTCTTGATCAGCCCCATGACCCCCGCCGCCGCGTCGCAATGCCCGATATTCGCCTTGACCGAGCCAAGCGCCACAGACCCTTCCGCCACGCCCGAGAAGGCGCGTTTCAGCCCCTCGAACTCGATGGGATCGCCAAGCGGCGTGCCGGTGCCATGGCATTCGACGTAAGAGATACTGCCCGGATCGACCCCCGCCGCGCCCTGCGCCCCGGCGATGGCCATGGCCTGACCGGTCACGCTTGGCGCGGTGAACGCGATCTTGTCGGCACCGTCATTGTTCAGCCCCACGCCCCGGATCAGCGCATAGATCCGGTCGCCATCCGCCAGCGCATCTTCCAGCCGGCGCAGCGCCACCACGCCCGCGCCATGGCCGAAGACCGTGCCCGTCGCATCCGCGTCGAAAGGCCGGCAATGCCCGTCGCGCGACGCCATCCCGCCTTCCTGGTAAAGATAGCCGCGCTCTTGCGGGAAGCTGATGGCCACGCCGCCGGCAAGGGCGAGATCGCATTGAAACGCCTCAAGGCTGGCGCAGGCCTGCGCCACCGCCGCAAGCGAGGTCGAACACGCCGTCCCGATCGTCAGCGCCGGGCCCGTCAGCCCCAGCCGGAAGGCCACGCGCGTGGCCAGCGTATCGCCGTAAGCGCCCATGGTCTGCTGGTAATCGCCAAGCTGGAAGGTCGAACAGAAATCCTCGATCTGCTGGCGGGTGCCAAGCACATTGTTCAGAAAATAGGTCGAGAGAGAGGCCCCCCCGAACACCCCCACCGGGCCGGGCGCGCGGGCCGGATCGCAACCCGCATCCTCAAGCGCGTGCCAGCAGCATTCCAGAAAGATGCGATATTGCGGATCGGTCAGCGCCGCCTCTCGCGGGAGCATGTCGAAAAAACCGGCATCGAACAGATCGACATCGGCGATCGAGGGGCGCACCGGCACATAGGCCGCGCGGCCGCGGATGGCATCGCTGAAATTATCGGCCAGAAGCGCGGGATCATGAGGGCGGATCAGGTCGCGCCCCGCGCAGATCGCCTGCCAGAATTCAGCCAGCGTCGCGGCACCGGGAAAGCGCCCCGCCAGCCCGGTGATGGCAATGGCCGGGCCTGTCCCGATGCCGCTTTCCACCCCGTCGCTCATCTGGATCTGGCCCGGCTGGTTCGAGCCTGCATCATCCGCGCGCGCTGCGCGGCCAGCGGGTCGGGGGTATCGGCGGGATCGGATGCCAGCAATGCCGCCAGATCATCGATGCGCGGGGCCTGAAAGAGAAGCGCGATATCGAAGCGCCGGCCCAGTTCCTGCTGAAGCTTCGCATGCACCGCGATCAGTTGCAGCGAGGTGCCGCCGCAATCGAAGAAACTGCGCCCTTCGGGCAGGGCGGAATGGCCAAGCACCTCGGCCCAGATCGCCCGGATCAGCGCGCCAGGCCCGCCCGTCGTCCCAGACGCAGGGGCGGCGGGGGTTTCATGTTCTGCGGCCAGCCGTTTGCGATCCACCTTGCCCGAAGGCGAAAGCGGCAACTCATCGCGCAGGATCAGCCGCGCCGGGATCGCCGCTGCCGGCAAGACGCCCCGCAACCGCGCCAGCAGATCATCAGCCGAGATGCCGCCCCGCGCGGGCCGGGCGAAAGCCAGGATATGTTTCGTGCCATCGGCGCGCGGCGCGGCGATGGCGGCGGCATCGGCCAGTTCCGGCAGCGCGCGCAGCGCATGTTCCACCCCGTCCAGTTCCACCCGCTGGCCATTGATCTTGATCTGGCGGTCGGCACGGCCATGGAAATGGATCAGCCCGTCGGCGCGCCTCTCGACCAGATCGCCGGTCAGATAGACGCGGCCGTCGAAATCCCCGGCGCGCAGGGGGATGAAGGCGGCATCGGTCAGATCGGGGCGGTTCAGGTAGCCAAGCGCCAGCCCCGCCCCGCCCACGGCAAGCTGCCCGATCCGGCCCGCAGGCAGCGGCGCGTGATCGTCATCCAGCACGAAAATGCGGTCATGGTTGATGCCGCGCCCGATCGGGATCGGCCCGCCCTGCCATTCCGGCCCGATCTCATAGGCGCAGGTCATCACGCTGTTTTCCGCAGGCCCATAGCTGTTGAGCAGCCGCAGATGCGGATAAAGCGCGCGCAGCTTCAGGATATGCGGGGCCGAAAGCACATCGCCGCAGGGGCAGGCCATGCGCAGGGGGGCCAGAACCTCGGGCTGATGTTCCGCGATCAGATGGAACAGCCCGGCGGTGATATAGGCCTGCGTCACGCCGCCCTCGCGGATCACCGCCCCGATCCGGTCAAGCGAGGGGGCAGTATCGGGCAAAAGCACCAGCCGCCCGCCGTTCAGCAGGGGCGAGAAGACCTCGATCACGATGGCATCGAAGCTGACCGCCGCCATGGACAGCATGACCAGATCCGGTCCCAGATCGGCATAATCCTGTCCGCGCACCAGCCGGCAGACGCCGCGATGGGGCACCAGAACGCCCTTGGGCCGCCCGGTCGAACCCGATGTATAGATGACATAGGCCGGGTCTTCGGGGCCGGGCCGGGCCAGCCCGGCAAGCGCGGGCACCTGCCCCGGCGCGGCGGGATGCGATGCGGGCGCTTCGGGCAGGGCAATGACCCGCCGGTCCGGTCCGGCGATCAGATGCGCGCGCGCCAGCGCCTCGGGCGCGGCCAGAATCAGCCGCACGCCTGCCTCGTCCAGAATGCGGCGCTGATGGGCCTCGGGCGCGTCCGGGTCCATCGGCAGAAAAGCCGCCCCCGCCGCCAGCACGCCGAACTGCCCCGCGACCATGCCAATCCCGCGCCCCGACAAAAGCGCCA
>JAUNTV010000231.1 GCA_030538515.1 Paracoccus sp. (in: a-proteobacteria) | reverse complement strand
TCTGCCTTCCGCCGCCGGCAAGCTGATGGAGGCGGAACTCGACGCGCTCAATGCCGCGCTTGGCGATCCGCAGCGCCCGGTGGTGGCGGTGGTGGGCGGTGCCAAGGTTTCGACCAAGCTGGAACTGCTGGCCAATCTCGTCGGGAAGGTGGACCATCTGGTGATCGGCGGCGGCATGGCCAATACCTTTCTGCTGGCCAATGGCACGGCCATCGGCACATCGCTGGCGGAACGCGACATGGCCGGAACCGCGCGCGAGATCATGGCCAAGGCCGCCGAAGAGAGATGCGAGATCCACCTGCCCGTCGATATCGTCGTGGCCCGCGAATTCCGCGCCGGCGCGCCGTCTGAAGTGCTTGCGGTGACGGATTGCCCGCCAGATGCGATGATCCTCGATGCCGGGCCTGAAACCGTCGCGGCCATTCGTGACGTGTTCGAAAGCAGCAAGACCCTGATCTGGAACGGCCCGCTCGGCGCTTTCGAGATCGCGCCCTTCGATGCCGCCACCAATGCCGCCGCCGCCGAGGCCGCGCGCCTCACGCGTGAAGGGCGGCTGATCTCGGTCGCGGGCGGCGGGGATACGGTCGCGGCACTGAACAAGGCCGGCGTGGCGGGGGACTTTACTTTCATTTCAACGGCTGGCGGCGCTTTCCTTGAATGGATGGAGGGCAAGGACCTGCCCGGTGTCGCAGCCCTTGATGACGGGCGGCAATAGGCCCGGCCCGGCTCGCCGGGGATGATGGAGATCGTGATGAACAGCATGACCGAAACGGCGGACGCCCTGATCGCGCGCATGGCGCGGGCGGCGCGCGCGGCCACCGAACAGCTTGCCACCGCCAGCGCGGAACGCAAGCACGCGGCCTTTATCGCCGCCGCCGATGCGATCCGGCTGCGCGAGGCAGAAATCCTTGCCGCCAATGAAAAAGACCTTGCCGCCGGGCGCGAACGCGGGCTTACCCCGGCGATGCTGGACCGGCTGGCGCTTGATGCGGACCGGCTGCGTGACATCATCGACAGCCTGCGCGCCATCGCCGAACAGCCCGATCCCGTCGGTCGCGTGCTGGCGGAATGGGACCGGCCCTCGGGGCTGCATATCCAGCGCGTCGCGACGCCCATCGGGGTGCTGGGCGTGATCTATGAAAGCCGGCCCAATGTGACGGCGGATGCCGGTGCGCTGGCGCTGAAATCGGGCAATGCGGTGATCCTGCGGGGGGGAAGCGACAGCGCGCATTCCTCGGCGGCGCTGCACGCCTGCATGGTCGAGGGGCTCAGCGCCGCGAAACTGCCCGAGGCCGCGATCCAGCTTGTGCCCACGCCCGACCGCGAGGTCGTGGCCGCCATGCTGCGCGCGCAGGGGCTGATCGACGTGATCATCCCGCGTGGCGGCAAGGGGCTGGTCGGGCTGGTGCAGCGCGAGGCCCGCGTCCCGGTTTTCTCGCATCTGGAAGGCATCTGCCATATCTATGCGGAAACCTCGGCCGATCCTGAAAAGGCGCTGCGTGTCGTGGTGAACGCCAAGACGCGGCGCACCGGGGTTTGCGGGGCGGCGGAATGCCTGCTGATCGACCGGGGCTTTTTCGCCCGCCACGGCGATCTTCTGATCCGCGGCCTGATCGAGAAGGGCGTCGAGGTCCGCGCCGAGGGTGAGCTTGCCACCATCCCCGGCACCGTCCCGGCCAGTCCCGATGATTTCGGGCGCGAATTTCAGGCCAGCATCATCGCCGCCCGCCTGGTTGACGGCGTGGATGAGGCCATCGCGCATATCCGCCGCTTCGGTTCGGGCCATACCGAATCGATCCTGACGGAAGACGACACCGCCGCCGCCCGCTTCTTTCAGGGCCTCGACAGCGCCATCCTGATGCGCAATGCCTCGACCCAGTTCGCCGATGGCGGAGAGTTCGGCATGGGCGCCGAAATCGGCATCGCCACCGGCAAGATGCACGCCCGGGGCCCGGTCGGCGCCGAACAGCTGACCAGCTTCAAATATCTGGTCACAGGCGACGGCACGATCAGGAACTGAACGGGCAATCACCGGGGGGCGGGAAACCGCCGCCACATGCCTTTTTGCCCGATGCTCAGCCCCCGCCCCCGCCTTTGGGGGCCGGGATCGCCGGGGCAATGTGCTACCGCCGCAGCCGCGCGATCAGTGATGATGTGTCCCATCGCCCGCCGCCCATCATCTGGATATCCTTGTAGAACTGATCGACAAGGGCTGTCACCGGCAGGCTGACTGCAAGGTCATCGGCACTCGACAGGCAGATCCCCAGATCCTTGCGCATCCAGTCCACCGCGAAACCGTGATCGAATTCGCCTTTTGCCATGGTCTTGTGACGATTGACCATCTGCCAGCTGCCAGCGGCTCCGGCGCTGATCACCTCGACCACCTTTTCGATCTCCAGCCCCGAGGCCTCGGCGAAGCGCAGCGATTCCGACAGCGCCTGCACCAGCCCGGCAATGGCGATCTGGTTGCACATTTTCGTGGTCTGGCCCGCCCCCACCGGCCCCATCAGCCGGCAGATCTTCGCGTAAGCCGCCAGAACCGGGCTGGCGCGGTAGAAATCGGCCTCGCTGCCGCCGCACATGATGGAAAGCTGGCCATTCTCGGCCCCCGCCTGCCCGCCCGAGACCGGCGCGTCGACATAGCCGACCCCGGCCCCGGCTGCGATTTCGGCCAGTTCGCGCGTCACCCGCGCCGAAACCGTGGTGTGATCGATGAACAGCGTGCCCGCCGCCATGCCCGCGAAAGCGCCATCCGGGCCAAGGCAGATGGCGCGCAGATCATCGTCATTACCGACGCAGGCCAGCACCATCGCGGCATCTGTCGCCGCCTCGCGCGGGGTGGGCGCCTGCGCGCCGCCATTGGCCGCGACCCATGCCCCGGCGCGGGCGGGCGTGCGGTTATAGACGGTCAGTTCATGCCCCGCCCCGGCCAGATGCCGTGCCATGGGCCCGCCCATCACCCCAAGCCCCAGAAATGCCAGCTTCGCCATGGCGATCCCCTTCTTGCTGCCCTGATCCGCGTTGAAAGCCAGTTGCGCTTGGCCTACACAATCCGCAAGACACCACCCCCCGGCCCCGCGGTCAAGCGAGGGCTTGCGCCTGAAGGAATCCGCCCGACCATGCTGACGCTTTTCCGCTGGACCTTGCGGCTGACCATCGGGCTGATCCTTCTGATGTTTCTGGCGGCCTCTCTGGTGTGGTATTTCGCTTTGCGCTCGCTGCCCGATTACAATGCCAGCCACCGCATTTCCGGCATCAGCGCCCCGGTCGAGATCGTGCGCTCGACCGAGAATGTCCCCCATATCTTCGCGGCGAACGATCATGATGCCTTCTTCGCGCTTGGCCTTGTCCATGCGCAGGACCGGCTTTTCCAGATGACCGTGCTGCGCCGCGCCGCGCAGGGCCGTCTGGCGGAACTTTACGGCGAACGCGCGCTGCCCGCCGATGACCTGATGCGCAGGCTGGGGCTGGCGCGGATCGCGCGCGCCTCGTTCCCGCTTCAGGATGAGCGCACCAAGGCCGCCCTTGCCGCCTATGCCGAGGGGGTGAACCAATGGATCACCATCGTCAATGAGCAGGCGCTCGGGCGCGGCGCGCCGGAATTCTTCCTGCTGCCCGATGATATCGCCTATTGGGAGCCGGCCGATTCGCTGGCGATCCTGAAGCTTTATGCCGCCGCCACCTCGCGCCAGATCCCCGCCGAGGTGCTGCGCGCCCAGCTTTCCATCGCCATGCCCGATCGCGGGCAGGATATCGTGGCGGGGCTGGGAGAGCCGCCGATGCCCGCCTATGCCAGCCTGTTTCCCGGCGCGCGGGTGGGCGGGATTCCGGCCGAGGGGGGGGCGCAATGGCCGCTTGACCTGGCGGGCTATCTGACCCCTTTCACCGGGCTTTCGGGCAGCAGCTTCGCCGCCGAGGGGCAGCGCACCACCACCGGGCAGGCGCTTCTGGCCAATGACCCCGAGGCCGCGCTGACCATGCCCTCGCTGTGGTATCTGGCGCGTCTCGGGCTTGAGACGGGCGATGTGATCGGGGCCACCATTCCCGGCATTCCCGCCATCTTTTCGGGGCGTTCGGCGGAACTGGCCTGGGGGATGGTGCCCGCCCAGATCGATGACGCCGATCTTCTGATCGAGGAAATCCAGCCCGGCGACATGAACCGCTACCGCGGCCCCGGTGGCTGGCAGGATCTAGCCACAAGGCAGGAAATCATCCGCATCCACAATGCCCAGGACCGCGCCATCACGCTGCGCGCGACGGAAAACGGCCCGCTTCTGTCGGGGGGCAGCTTCGGGCTGGCCTCGGTCACGCCGGTGGGGCATGCGGTGGCGCTGGCATGGACGGGGCTGACGCCCGAGGATCGCACCATGAGCGCGCTGATCGGCATCATGGCCGCGCGCGACCGCGCCTCGGCTCAGGTGGCGGGCGCGGATTGGGGCGCGCCCGCCGTGCGCCTGACGCTGGCCGATGGCGAAGGGATCGCGGAATTGCTGGTCGGGCTGGTGCCGGTGCGCCACCCCGATCACGCCACGCTTGGCCGGATGCCCGCGCCGGGCTGGGTCGCGGCCAATCGCTGGCAGGGGCTGAGCCGCGCCGATATGCTTGACGCCACGCTTGACGGGATCGATCTTGCCGCCGGTGCCCTGCCCCTGACAGCGGGCGAGATGCCGCCCGGCTTCGATGGCGACACCGGCCTGCGCGAAAACCGGCTGCGCCATCTTCTGGAAGGGCGCGAGGTCCACAGCAGGGGCAGTTTCATCGACAGCCAGCTTGATGTGGTCAGCCCGGCTGCGCGCGCGCTTCTGCCGCTGATCGGGGCCGATCTGTGGTTCACCGGAGAGCCGGCCCCCGCCGGCACGCCCGA
>JAUNTV010000230.1 GCA_030538515.1 Paracoccus sp. (in: a-proteobacteria) | reverse complement strand
TCTGGCGGGCGAATCGGCGCGCGGCCCCGGCTCGGGGCGCGTCAGCGTGGTCGCGGGCCAGTCGGGCGACAGATCATCGGGGGCAGGCGTATCCGGGGTCTGGGCCGGTTCGTCCCCGGCTTCGGGTGCAGCAGGGGCGGGGACGGCTTCGGCTTCAGGGCCCGTGCGGGACGCCCGCCTGGCCCCCAGTTCACGGGCGGTTTCCTCGCGCAGAATCGACAGCACGTCATCGGGCAAGGGGCGTTGCAGCACCGGGGCCTCGCCCAGTTCCGGGGCGGCGGCCTGATCGTCACGGGCAGCGGCGCGCAGATCGCCCGACAGGCCGCGCGGGGCCTCGGGCGCGGGCGCGGGCTCCGGTTCGGGCGCGGCTTCGCCCGCCTCACGCAGTTGCAGCCAGACATGCCCGCAGGCCGAGCATTCGACCTCGCGCCCCTCGACCGGGATCATCGCCTCGTCGATGTCATACAGCGCGTTGCATTCCGGGCAAATCAGCCGCATGGGTGTTCCTGTCAAATTCTGCGCGGTTTCTGGCATTCCTGTCCGGCCTGTTCTATCAACCGAACGCCCGGCTTCCAAGCACGGCGCGGCAGTGAAATCGCAGGGGGACCGCCTTGATCGAGATGCAGGACGTGACATTCGGCTACCGGGAGGGGGGCGCCCTGCTTGCGGGGATGACGCTGAGCCTGCCGGCCGGATCTTTCCATTTCCTGACCGGACCGTCAGGATCGGGCAAGACCAGCTTCCTGAGGCTGTGCTACGCCGATCTTCTGCCGGGCGCGGGCAGGGTCTCGGCCTTCGGGCATGATATTGCGGGGCTGTCGCGCGACGGTATCGCCATGCTGCGGCGCAAGGTAGGGGTGCTGCATCAGGATGCGCAATTCCTTGACCATCTGCCGGTGGCCGAAAACGTGGCCCTGCCGCTGACCGTGGCGGGCCAGCCCATCGACATGGTGGCGCTGAAGGAACTTCTGGGCTGGGTCGGGATGAGCGCGCATGCCCGTGCGCTGCCACCGTCGCTTTCGGGCGGCGAAAGGCAGCGCGCGGCACTGGCGCGCGCGGTCATCATGTCGCCCGATTTCGTCATGGCCGATGAGCCGACGGGCAATCTCGACTGGGAAATGTCCATGCGGCTGCTGCAATTGCTGGTAGAACTGAACCGCTCGGGCAAGACCATCCTGATCGCCACCCATGACATGGACCTGATCCGCGCCGCGCGCCAGCTTGACGTGCAGGCGCGCGTGCTCAGGATCTCGGGCAAGCGGGTGCAGTTGGCGGGGGCGGATCTATGATGCGGGGCGATTTGCGCAATGTCGACTGGCGCAGCCTGTGGCGCGGGCTGATCGGGCAGGATGGTGGCGTGGCCGGGCGGATCGTGCCCTCGACCGGGTTCACCGCGCAACTGACGCTGCTGACCGCCGGGGCCATGGCCTTTCTGGCGGTGTTTGCGCTGGCGCTGAGCCTGGCGACGGGGCGGCTGGCCGAGCGCTGGCAGGGTGCCTTGGCCGAGACCGTGACGGTGCGCGTCTCGGCCCCACTGAGCCAGATCGAGGGCGAGACGGCGAAGGTCATGACGATCCTTGGCCAGACGCCCGGCATCACCGAGGCACGCCTGATGCCCGAGGACGAGATCGAGGAATTGCTGGCCCCCTGGTTCGGCCCCGATGTCCCGGTCGAGGCCCTGCCCGTTCCGCGCCTGATCGAATTGCGCCAGTCGGGCCGCGATTTCGATGCCGCCGGCCTGCGTCTGCGGCTGGAGGCCGAGGTGCCCGGCGCGGTTCTGGATGATCACACGCAATGGCGCCAGCCCCTGGTTGCGGCCGCCAGCCGATTGAAATGGCTTGGAATTATCTCTCTGGTGCTGATCGGCATGGCGGGAACGGCAATGATGATCCTGGCTGCGCAATCCTCGCTTGCGGCGAACGGGCAGGTGATTCGCGTGCTGCGCCTGATCGGGGCACGCGACGTCACCATTGCGCAGGCTTTCGTGCGCCGCTTCACGCGGCGCGCGGCAGCCGGGGCCGGGGCGGGCACGCTGGCGGGGATGATCGCCATCGCGCTTTTGCCGGATATGAGCGCGGCGGGCGGCTTTCTGACCGGGCTTGGCTTTCAGGGCTGGGGCTGGCTCTGGCCGCTGCTGATCCCGCTGATCGCCGCGGGCGTGGGCTTTTTCGCCACGCGATGGGCGGCGCTGCGCATGCTGAGGGCGGTGCCATGACCGGCCCGCTTCTGACGCAGGCAGAGGCCGCGCGATACGCCCCCCGGCCCGGCAGCACGGGCGCTTTCGCCTGGCTGCGCACGCTCAGCTATTATCCGCATGTCGCGCTTGCCACGATCGTTCTGGGCCTTTGGGGCGCATTGACGCAGCTTCGCCACGGGCGGCGGGGCGCGCAGCGGGTGGCGACGGTCTGGATTTCCTATATGCTTCTGGCCGCGCGCTGGCATATGGGCGTCGCGGTCGAATTGCGCGGCACGCCCCCCGCCGATGGTCAGAACGCGCTGATCGCCGCCAAGCATCAGAGTTTCCTTGATATTCTGGCCATTGCCTGCGCCGCCCGGCAGCGCGGTTTCGTCATGAAACGCGAGGTGATGCGCGTGCCGATCATGGGCTGGTATGCGCGCGAGGTCGGCTCGATCCCGATCGATCGCAGCAAGGGGCGCGATGCCATGGGCCAGATCGTCGCCGCGATCCATGACAGGATGGGCCAGCCGGGCGGGCTTGGCCATCTGATCGTCTACCCCGAGGGCACGCGCACCCGGCCCGGCGAATATCGCCCCTACAAGCATGGCATCGCCACGATGCATCTGGAAACCGGGCTGCCGGTCTGGCCGGTGGCGGTGAATTGCGGGCTGTTCTGGCCCAGGCGGGGGCTGCCGGTGGCCTCGGGGCGCGCGGTGATCGAATTCCTGCCGCCGATGCAGGCCGAACCGGGCGAAACCCGCGACGCTTTCATCGAGCGGCTGCGCACCGTCATCGAAAGCCGCAGCGACGCCCTGATGGCCGAGGCGGGTTTCATCGCGCAGCCCGGAACCACGCCGGACGCTAACCAGTTGTAAGAACACTGATTGACGCCGTTTTTGCTTTTTGATCACATCGGCGTTGATCGGGAATCGGCCCGTGGGGTCGCCTGAACATTGCCGGAAGATATTTCGTCATAAGGAACCAGTGAAATGTATCTCAAGCCTGCCCTTGCCGTCGCCGCGCTTGCAGCCCTGTCAGCGTGCAACATTACCCCGGAACAATATGAAACCCACCCGGTGTTCGCGGAATCACCGCTTGGCCCGGTCGTCTGCCAGATCTACACGCATGAACAGGTGACCTGGGATCGTTCGATCAACCGGCCCGAACGGATGACCGTGGCCACCGCCGATAACCTGTGCCGTCAGGAAGGTTATCGCATCATGCGGGGCGGCACGCCGAATTACGTGCCGGTGGTCGAAACCGCAGTGACCCCCGCGCCCTGATCACACTGACCCGGCCGGGTGCCCCGGATCGCGGCACCCGGCCCGCTTTCATTCGGCGGCTGCCGCCTGACCTGGAACGTAGTTCAGGATCGGGGCCAGCCAGCGTTCCGCCTCGGCCAGATCCATGCCTTTACGGGCGGCGTAATCGGCGACCTGATCGGCCTCGACCTTGGCGACGCCGAAATAATAGGCATCGGGATGGCCGATAAACAGGCCCGAGACCGATGACCCCGGCCACATCGCCATGGATTCGGTCAGTTCCACCCCGGTCGCCCCGGTGGCATCCAGAAGATCGAAGAGCGTGCGCTTTTCCGTGTGATCGGGCTGCGCGGGATAGCCCGGCGCGGGGCGGATGCCGGCATAGCCTTCGGCCACCAGTTCGGCATTGCTCAGCGCCTCATCGGGGGCGTAACCCCAGTGATCGCGGCGGATGCGTTCGTGGATCATCTCGGCCAGAGCCTCGGCGAAGCGGTCCGACAGCGCCTGCACCATGATCGCGGAATAATCGTCGCCCGCCGCCTTGAAGCGCGCTGCGATCTCGTGATCCTGCGGGCCGGATGTCACGACGAAGCCGCCGACATAATCGGGCTGACCGACAGGGGCCACGAAATCCGCCAGTGCCACATTGGGCCGCCCCTCGCGCTTCTCAAGCTGCTGGCGCAGCGTGTGGAAGGTGGCCAGGGGCGTGTCGCGCCCCTCATCCGTGAACAGGCGGATATCGTCGCCCACGCGGTTCGCGGGCCAGAAACCCACCACCGCGCGCGGCGAAAACCAGCCTTCCGCGATGATCTTCGCCAGCATGGCCTGCGCATCGGCAAACAGTGCGCGCGCGGCCTCGCCCTGCTTTTCGTCATCGAGGATGCGCGGATAGACGCCCTTCATCTCCCATGTCTGGAAGAAGGGGGTCCAGTCGATATAGCGGGCGATTTCGGCCAGATTAAGGCCGTCGATCACGCGCGACCCGAAGAATTTCGGGCATGTGGCCTGATAGGCCCCGAAATCCAGCCTTGCGGCATTGTCGCGCGCGGCCTGCAGGGCCAGACGCGGCTTGGCCCTGTCGCCACGGTTATATTTCTCGGCCATATCCTCGTATTCGCGGCGGATATTGGCCACGTAATCGGGCTTCTGATCCGACAGAAGCGCCGAGACCACGCCCACCGCCCGGCTGGCATCGGTGACATAAACCGTCTGACCCCGGTGATAGCGCGGGTTGATCTTGACCGCCGTGTGAACGCGGCTGGTGGTCGCACCGCCGATCAGCAGGGGGATATCGAAGCCCTCGCGCTCCATCTCGGCGGCGACATGGACCATTTCGTCAAGGCTGGGGGTGATCAGGCCCGACAGCCCGATCACATCGACCTTTTCGGCCCGCGCGACCTCAAGGATCTTCTGCGCGGGCACCATCACGCCAAGGTCGATGATCTCGTAATTGTTGCAGGCCAGCACGACG
>JAUNTV010000229.1 GCA_030538515.1 Paracoccus sp. (in: a-proteobacteria) | reverse complement strand
GCGGTGACGCCCGCGCAGATCGGCGGGCTTCTGATGGCGATGCGGGTGCGTGGCGAAACCGTGGATGAGATGGCCGCCGCCACCCGCGCCATGCGCGCCCGGATGAACCGCATCACCGCGCCCGAAGGCGCCATCGATATCGTCGGCACCGGCGGCGACGGGCGCAAGACGCTGAATATCTCGACCGCCGCCGCCATCGTCGTCGCGGGCGCGGGCGTGCCGGTGGCCAAGCATGGCAACAAGGCGCTGTCCTCGCGCTCTGGCTCGGCGGATGCGCTGAGCGCGCTTGGCATCAACATCATGGCCACGCCGGAACAGTCGCAGATAGCGCTGGATCAGGCGGGCATCTGCTTCATGATGGCGCCCGTGCACCACCCGGCGATGCGCCATGTGGGGGCCGCGCGCGCGGAACTTGGGACGCGCACGATCTTCAACCTGCTTGGCCCGATGACCAATCCCGCAGGGGTGACGCGGCAGTTGACCGGCACATTCGATGCGGCATGGTGCCGCCCCATGGCCGAGACGCTGCGCGAACTCGGCTCGGATCATGTCTGGCTGATCCACGGCTCGGACGGGACGGATGAGCTGGCGATCTCGGGCGAAAGCTTCGTGGCCGAACTGAAGGACGGGGTGATCCGCGAATTCACCGTCACGCCCGAGGATGCCGGCCTGCAACGCCATGACTTCAAAGGGATTATCGGCGGAGATGCGGCTTACAACGCCGCCGCCGCCCGCGCCGTTCTGGATGGCGCGCACAACGCATATCGCGATGCCGTGCTGCTGAACGCCGGGGCCGCGCTTCTGGTCGCGGGCCGTGCCGGCGATCTGCGCGAAGGCGTGCGCCTTGCCGCCGAAAGCATCGACAGCGGGGCCGCCCGCGCGCGTCTTGACGCGCTGATCCGGGCGGTGCCGCTGTGACCCCGCCCGATGACTGGGCAGATCTTCCTTTCTTTTCAACTCTTTGGCCAGAAATTCGCGCGCGGCTGGAAGGGCAGGATTTCCTGCCCGGCCCGCAGGCCATCTTCCGTGCATTGGCGATGACCCCGCCCGAAAGCACCCGCGTCGTCATTCTTGGCCAGGACCCCTATCCGACGCCCGGCCATGCCGACGGGCTGGCTTTTTCGGTGACGAAAGACACCCCCCTGCCACGGTCTTTGAGCAATATTTTCAAGGAAATGCAGGCGGATATTCAGGCAGCCCCCGCAACCGGAGACCTGCGCCATTGGGCGCGTCAGGGCGTGCTTTTGCTGAACACATCGCTTTCGGTCCCGCCCGGTCAGGCCGGGGCGCATGCGAAATGGGGCTGGCACCGCCTTGCTCGCGATGCCGTGACCAAGGCCCAGACCCATCGCCCGCTGGCCTTCATTCTTTGGGGCAATCACGCCCGTGACGCGCTTTCCGGCCTGCCGCGGCCCGTGGATCTGCTGGTGACAAGCACCCATCCCTCGCCCCTGTCAGCGCGGCGGGGATTCTTCGGCTCTCGTCCGTTTTCGCGGGTGAACGACTGGCTGATGGCGCAGGGCAGCCCGGCGATCGACTGGGCAGGGTAAGCTGCGGGATTGCCTGTGGCGGCGCGCCGGATTACTGTCCTGCGCATGGATATTCTCGACAAGATCAGAAGCTACAAGCTTGACGAAATCGCCGCCGCCAAAGCCGCCCGCCCCCTGTCGGGGATCGAGGCCAGGGCGCGCGCGGCCACGCCTGTGCGCGGCTTCAGGGCAGCGCTGACCGCCAAGGCGGAAACCGGCTACGGGCTGATCGCCGAAATCAAGAAAGCCAGCCCTTCCAGGGGGTTGATCCGCGCCGATTTCGACCCTCCGGCGCTGGCGCGGGCCTATCAGGCGGGGGGGGCGGCCTGTCTTTCGGTGCTGACCGATGGCCCCAGCTTTCAGGGCGCGCCCGATTATCTGCGCATGGCGCGCGCGGCGGTGGATCTGCCGGTCTTGCGCAAGGATTTCCTGTATGACCCCTATCAGGTGGCCGAGGCCCGCAGTTGGGGCGCGGATGCGATCCTGATCATCATGGCCTCGGTCGATGATGCCCTTGCCTCTGAACTGGAGGATGCGGCCCGCCATTGGGGCATGGATGCGCTGATCGAGGTCCATGACCGCGCCGAACTCGACCGGGCCTTGCTGCTGAAATCCCCGCTGATCGGGATAAACAACCGCAATCTCAAGACGTTCGACCTTGATCTTGAGGTGACGGAAAGTCTTGCGCCGCATATCCCGGCGGATCGGGATCTGGTCTGCGAAAGCGGGCTTTTCCTGCCCGCCGATCTTGACCGGATGGCGCGGGCGGGCGCGCGCCGTTTCCTGATCGGGGAAAGCCTGATGCGCCATCAGGACGTGACCGCCGCCACGAAAACCATTCTGGGTGCCGCATGAGCCTGACACATTTTGACCATCAGGGTCAGGCGCATATGGTCGATATCTCATCCAAATCCGAAACCACCCGCGAGGCCGTGGCCGAGGGGGTGGTGATCATGACGCCCGCGACTCTGGCCCTGGCGCAGGGCGGCGCGGCCAAGGGGGATGTGCTTGCTGTGGCACGGCTGGCGGGGATCATGGCGGCCAAGCGCACCGCCGATCTGATCCCGCTGTGCCACCCCCTGCCGATCAGCAAGGTCGCGCTGGATCTGGGCGTTGAGCCCGATCTGCCCGGCATCCGCGTGACCGCGCGCCTGCGCACCACCGGCAGAACCGGGGTCGAGATGGAGGCCCTGACCGCCGTCTCCGTCGCTTGCCTGACCATCTATGACATGCTGAAAGCCGCCGAGAAGTCGATGCGGATCGAGGGCATCCGCCTGCTGCATAAATCAGGCGGTAAATCAGGGGATTACACGGCATAATGATCACGGTAGACGATGCTCTGGCGCGGGTTCTGGCGCTCTCTGGCCCGCTTGAGGCCGAGGAGATCGCCCTGCATGACGGGCTTGGCCGCGTGCTTGCCGCGCCTGTCCGCGCCCGCCTGACGCAGCCCCCTTTTGACGCTGCGGCCATGGACGGCTATGCCATCCGCCGCGCCGATCTGGGCCAGCAATTGCGGGTGATCGGGGAAGCCGGGGCCGGTCATCCCTGGCAGGGCACGCCCGCGCCCGGCACCGCGCTGCGCATCTTCACCGGCGCCCCCGTGCCTGCCGGTTATGATGCGGTGATCATGCAGGAGCATGTCCTGCGCGAAGGTGATCTCATCCGCGTGACCGAACAGAATTCCGGCCTGAATATTCGCCCTAAGGGCGCTGATTTTGTAGAAAATTCCTTATTCACCCTGCGCCGCCCGCTGACCCCGCGCGATCTGGCGCTGATTGCCGCGATGAATGTCGCGCGCATAACGGTCTCGCGCCGGCCTCGGGTCGTGATCATCGCTGGCGGGGATGAGCTTGTGCCGCCCGGAACTGTGCCCGGACCGGGGCAGATCGTCAGTTCGAACGACATTGCCATTGCCGCGATTGCACAAAGCGCGGGCGCTGTTGCCGAATGCCTGCCCATCGCCGCCGATAGCGCGGAAAGCCTGCTAGACCGGTTCGAACGCGCGGCTGGCGCGGATCTGATCGTGACCATCGGCGGGGCCTCGGTCGGGGATCACGATCTGATCGGAAAGATCACCGAAACCCTCGGGATGGAGCGCGCCTTCTACCGCATCAGGATGCGGCCGGGCAAGCCGCTCATCGCTGGCAGGGTCGCTGGTTCGGCCATGCTTGGACTTCCCGGAAACCCCGTTTCATCAATCGTTTGTGCAGAACTGTTCATGCGCCCCCTGCTGCGCGCCATGCAGGGGCTGGCACCTGAAGACAGGCTGCGTGAAGGCCGGCTTGGTGCCGATCTGGGGCATGAGGGCGACCGCCAGCATTACCTGCGCGCGAGCCTGCACCGCGATGGGGCTGACATCATTGTCACCCCGCTTGGCGATCAGGATTCGGCGCGGCTGGGGCTGCTGGCCCAGGCCGATGCGCTGCTGATGCGCCCCGCCGGCGATCCGGCGCGCAGGCAGGGCGAAAAAGTGCAGTTTCTTGCCTTCGATTAACCCTTTATTCAGTGATTTTGGCACAAGCTGTTGACGGAATCGGAAAGCCGTGCCAGAACATTCCCTGAACGGTAGCGAAACGGGGGTAGAACATGCTGACGAGAAAACAGATCGAACTGTTGGAATTCATCCAGAAACGCATGGCGCGCGATGGCATTCCACCCTCATTCGATGAAATGAAGGTAGCCCTTGATCTCAGGTCGAAATCCGGGATTCACCGGCTGGTCACGGCGCTTGAGGAACGCGGCTTCATCCGCAGGCTGCCCCATCGCGCCCGCGCGCTGGAAATCCTGCGCCTGCCGGATTCGCTGAACAGGGGCGCATCGGAATCCGTTCCCCAACGGATCGACAGCGACACGCCCGCCCATGCAGCCCCGTCCCCCGGCGCATTTGACGTATCGGCAGAAGCCTATCAACTGCCGGTCATGGGCCGCATCGCCGCCGGCGTTCCGATCGAAGCAATTTCCGAAGTGTCGCATAACGTGGCCGTTCCCGGCAGCATGATCTCGGGGCGCGACAATCATTACGCGCTGGAGGTGAAGGGCGATTCCATGATCAACGCCGGCATCAATGACGGCGATATCGTGGTCATCCGCGAACAGAACCTGGCGCAGAATGGCGATATCGTCGTGGCTCTGGTCGAAGGGCATGAGGCGACGTTGAAATATTACCGCCGCAAGGGCGCGATGATCGCACTGGAAGCCGCCAACCCCACCTATGAAACGCGCATCCTTCCCGAAGGTAAAGTTCGTGTGCAGGGGCGTCTGGTTGGCCTGATCCGCAGCTATTGAAGGCTATGGCCGCGCGCCTCTGGCGATGGTTTTTCCGCCGTCCGCCTGTCTGATGCGCCTGCTGCTTGCCTGCCTGATATGACCCCTGCCCGTTTTCTTTT
>JAUNTV010000228.1 GCA_030538515.1 Paracoccus sp. (in: a-proteobacteria) | reverse complement strand
CGGGACGCGCGCGCGGCGATGGAAGCCGCCGCTTTGTTGCCCTAATCGAGGCTCAGCGCGGTTGCCCGCGTCATCTCGCCAAAGCCGTTGAAGCGGGTATTGGTGACGACCGAATAGGCACCCGCGCCGTTGAAGACGATGTAATCGCCTTCCTGCACGTCGGCGGCCATCAGCAACTCGCCCGGCAGGCGGTCGACCGAATCGCAGGTCGGCCCGAAGATGACGCGGCCCGCTTCATCGCCGCCGCGCGGCGCACCCTCGGGCGTGAAGACCTGCACGCGGTCCAGATTGCCCACCACCGGCAGTTCCGCCAGCCCGCCGTAAACCCCGTCATTCAGGAAGATGGCCTGCCCGTCGCGCACCGCCTTGACGCGGGTGATCAGCGAGAAACTGTCAGCGCAAAGCCCGCGCCCCGGTTCGCAGACGAGTTCGGGGGCGTCATCGCCGAAGACCTCGGCGGTGGTCGCGCCGATCAGCCCGAAGATCGCCTCAAGGTCGGGGGTGACGCCGTGGACGCGGTGGGACGGGAAGCCGCCGCCCACATTCAGGCGGCGCGCGCGCACGCCCGCCGCGTCGCAGATATCGCGGGCGGTGCGGATATAATGTTCCCACGCGCCGGGATCGGTGCATTGCGTGCCGGGATGGAAGGTCAGCGAGGGGATGAACCCGGCCCCGGCCACGCGACGCAGCAGCTCCGCCGCCAGTTCCGGCGTCGCCCCGAATTTCGAGCCGAAATCATAGATCGCGCCGCTGACCGGAAGCTTGAAGCGCGGCGAGATCTCGCAGGCGTCTGCGGGGACCATCCCGATCAGCTTTTCCAGTTCGGATGCGCTGTCGACCGACCATGCCTTGATCCCGGCCTGAACGGCGGCGCTGATTTCCGCGCGTGAGCGGACAGGGTTATGGTAATGGCGCGCCGCGCCGGGCGCGAGGCGGGTGATGAGGTCGATCTCGGCCGGGGAGGCCACGTCGAAACCGGTAATGCCCGCCGCAACGAGGGCCTCGATCACCGGGGCATCGGGGTTGGATTTCACCGCATAGGTGACCAGTCCGGGAAAGCCGTTCAGGAAGCGCCGGGCCGTGGCCTGAAGCACCGTCGGCGCGAAGACCATGACCGGGTTTTCGGGCCGGGTCTCGCGGATGATTTCTGCCGGGTTCTGCCAGACGGTCTTTTGCTGTGTCATCGCACCTTCCATGATTGCGGGTGACGTCGCCCCGGAGCGGGTTGTGGCGCAGATAGTCTATCTGGCGCGCCGTTTCAAATGAAAGCTATGCGTGCAGGGGACAGGACCGGGGGCCAGCCCCCGGACCCCCGAGGTATTTGCCGCACTGATGATGAGGGATGACCGTCAGGGGCTGGCGAAGGCGCATCCCGGATCATCTGGAAGTGCCCGTCTGTCCCCGGTGAGGTTCGGCGTCGTTTGGCCCATCGCTTCAGGTATCAGTTGTTTTTATGCCTGCACCTGTCATGCTGCGATTCGACCGATCAGACAGGGGGGACCGGCAATGACCTGTTATACCGGCATGATCGCCCCTGTTCCGCTGGCCAGTCGCGCCGCTTATCTGGAGCACGCGCGGGCCATCTGGCCCCTGTTTCGCAGATATGGCGCGCGGCGCATGGTCGATACATGGGGGGTGGACACGCCGCCGGGCAAGCTGACCGATTATCAGCGTGCGGTTGCGGCGCAGGCGGATGAGGCCATTACCTTCGCCTGGATCGAATGGCCGGATCGCACCACGGCTGATGCGGCATGGCCTGCGATAGAGGCCGATCCCGACATGGCGGCGATGGCATCCATGCCCTTCGACGGCAGCCGCGTGATCATGGGTGGTTTCGCCCCCCTCGTGAGTGTCGGCCAGACTGCCGGCGCGGGCTATTATCAGGGCTTCCTGCTGGCCGTGCCAAAGGCCAATCGCGCCGCTTATGAAAAGATGGCGCGCGAGGCATGGGGGATGTTCGCGGGCCATGGCGCGCTTGGCACGGTCGAGGCATGGGGCGAGGATGTGCCCCATGGCCGGAAGACCGATATGTATCGCGCCACCCTTGCCGAACCCGATGAGGCGATCCTGTTTTCATGGATCGCCTGGCCCGATCGCGCCACCTGCGACGCTGCGGGCCGGAAGATGCAGGCCGAAATGGCGGGCCGCGACATGCCCCAGATGCCCTTCGATGGCAGGCGCATGATCTGGGGCGGGTTCGAAACCCTGTTCGATTCCGGCGACAACTGATCCCCGAAACCCCTTTCGACGGGCAGGGGGATCATGACGAGCGGTCAGGGAAATCCCTGCTGCTATGCCTGGATCGGCAGGCCTGATGTGCCGCGCTTGCGGGGGCGTGATCGGGAAGGCGCGGCGGGGTGCGGCGGCGGTATTGGGCAAGGGGTCGTGCCGGGCACCGTTTGGGTGAGCGGGCTGCGAAAGGCGGGATGCCCGAACCGTTCCGGCAAGACGGAGCACCGCCCCGCCGCCCGGGCTTTGCAAAGAACCGTGGCGGGCCCATGCGGGATGAAGCCCCGCCGCGGGCGCGGAACGGCCAGGGGGCCCCTGGCTGGGTGCTCATGGGGCGGTCGCGGCGATATCCTGCAAAGGGATGTGGGCTCAGGCGGGGATCAGGCCCAGGGGCTCGGGCAGGGCGTTGGCGCGGCAGCAGGCGGTCAGGGTATTGGCGAGAAGGCAGGCGATGGTCATCGGGCCGACGCCGCCGGGAACCGGGGTGATCGCGCCGGCGACCTGGGCTGCGCTGTCGTAATCGACATCGCCGACCAGCCCGGCTTCGGTGCGGTTGATGCCCACATCGATCACCGTGGCACCCGGCTTGATCCAGTCGCCCTTGACCATGCCCGGCCTGCCCACGGCGGCCACCACGATATCGGCACCGCGCACCACCTGCGCGAGATCCTTCGTGCGCGAATGCGCGATCGTCACCGTCGCATTCGCCTCCAGCAGCAGCGCCGCCATTGGCTTGCCCACGATATTGCTGCGCCCGATCACCACCGCGTTCAGCCCGGAAAGATCGCCGATCCGATCCCTGAGCAGCATCAGACAGCCAAGCGGGGTGCAGGGCACCATGGCGCGCTGCCCGGTCGCCAGCCTGCCGGCATTGGCCACGCTGAACCCGTCCACATCTTTCTTGACGGCGATGGCGTTGATCAGTTCGGCATCGTCCAGATGGGGGGGCAGCGGCAGTTGCACCAGCACGCCATGAACGGCCGGATCGCCATTCAGACGCCCGATCAGCGCCAGAAGATCGGCCATGCCGGCATCGGCGGGCAGGCGGTGCTCGTAGGAGTTCATCCCCACCTCGACCGTCTGGCGGCCCTTGGAGGCCACATAGACCTGACTGGCCGGATCATCGCCCACCAGCACCACGGCCAGACCGGGCGTGATGCCATGCGCTTCCTTCAGCGCGGCCACCTGATCCGCGATCTTCGCGCGCAGCGCCGCCGCATATGCCTTGCCGTCAATCCGTGTCGCCGCCATATCCGTCCCCGAAATCTCAGCCATATCCGATTTACCCCGATGTCATGCCCGCTTGAGGGGCGCGCTGCAAGCGGCAAGCGTGGCGAAAATGCCGCAGCCCGCCGCGCCACGGACCCCGCTGGCGGAACCCCGCCCCGCTGCCCGCGTTAACTTTTATCGAGAGACAAGGACCACTCAGAGGGGTGAAGGCAGCCACAAAGCTGCATGGAAAGGACAGGCCATGGACATGCGTGGCGTCATGATCAACATCGGCTTCGCGCTTGCGCTTGTTGTCGCAATCTCGGTGCTGATGGTGCTGTAGCCGGATCGACTGCCGGTATCGAAGAAACCCCGGCCAATCGGACCGGGGTTTCCTGATGTGTGGGGCCTCAGGCCTGCGGCACCGGGGCTGCGCCATCAGCCGCGCCGCGCCCCGCCTTGGGGATGGAACTCACCTGAGGTATCCCGGACGAAGGCGTATCGTCATCGCCGCCAAGCGGCTCGCCGCGGATGACCTTGCCGATTTCGTCACCGGTGAGGGTTTCATATTCCAGCAGCCCCTGGGCCAGACGCTCGAATTCCTCTTCCTTCTCGATGAGGATGCGGTAAGCCTCGCGGTAGCCTTCCTCGATCAGGTCGTGGACTTCCTGCTCGATCAGCTCTTTCGTGGCCGCCGAGACCGAGAAGCCGCCGGTATTGCCGGAATAGCCCTCATGCGCTTCGGCGTAATCGACGCTGCCGACCTTGTCGGACATGCCCCAACGCATCACCATGGCGCGTGCCAGCGCGGATGCCTGCTGGATATCACCGGCAGGACCGTTCGAGACGCCCTCTTCGCCGTATTTGATGATCTCGGCGGCTTTGCCGGCCATGGTCATCGCCAGTTTCTGCTTGGCCTCGTCCTTGTGGAAGTTCAGCCGGTCCATTTCGGGCAGCGAAACCACCATGCCAAGCGCGCCGCCGCGCGGAATGATCGTGGCTTTGTAAACCGGGTCATTCTTGGGCAGCGAAAGGCCCACGATGGCGTGACCGGCCTCATGATAGGCGGTTTTTTCCTTCTGCTCGGGCGTCAGCACCATCGAGCGGCGCTCAACCCCCAGCATCACCTTGTCCTTGGCGTTTTCGAAATCTTCCATGGTCACGAAGCGACGCCCGATACGCGCGGCGGTCAGCGCGGCTTCGTTTACAAGGTTCATCAGATCAGCGCCCGAAAAACCCGGCGTGCCGCGCGCGATGATGCGCAGATCGACGTCCGGCCCCTGAGGCACCTTCTTGGCATGCACGCCAAGGATACGCTCGCGCCCCTTGATATCGGGGTTGGGGACGTGGATCTGGCGGTCGAAGCGGCCGGGGCGCAGAAGCGCGGGGTCCAGCACGTCCTTGCGGTTGGTGGCGGCGATGATGATCACGCCTTCATTCGCGTCAAAGCCGTCCATTTCCACCAGAAGCTGGTTCAGCGTCTGTTCGCGTTCGTCATTGCCG
>JAUNTV010000227.1 GCA_030538515.1 Paracoccus sp. (in: a-proteobacteria) | reverse complement strand
TTTTCTTCTTGTTGTCCAACCATGTGCAGGCAGAGGCCGAGACGGTCGAGATCGGGCAGATCGTCCCCCCCGAACAGCTGCATATCGTGCGTGAGCCAGGCCGCTACGGGCTGGGACCGGACCTGCCGGGCAGCCATTACGCGGTGGCGGGCGATCAATTGATCCGCATCGATGCCACGACGCGCAAGGTGCAATCCATCATCCGCACCATCGACCGGATTCGCGACTAACCCCCCGTGCCGCCCCCGATCAGCGCGCGCGCGGCGTCGCGGGCGGCCGGGCTGATCTGTTCGCCCGAAAGCATGCGCGCGATTTCATCCACGCGCTCAACTTCGCTCAGCGCACGGACATCACTGGTGGTCATGCCGTCGCTCACCTGCTTGGCGACGCGGAAATGGCGCGCGCCAAGGGCTGCGACCTGCGGGGAATGGGTGACGACCAGCACCTGCGCGCCTTCGGCCAGACGGGCAAGACGGCGACCCACCGCATCCGCCGTGGCCCCGCCCACGCCCCGATCGATCTCGTCGAAGATCAGGGTCAGCGCGTCATTGCCGCGCGCCAGCGACACCTTCAGCGCCAGCAGGAACCGCGACAATTCCCCGCCCGAGGCGATCTTGTCCAAAGGCCCCGAAGGCGCGCCGGGATTGGTGGCGACGGTGAAGGATACGGCATCGCGCCCCTCGGGCCCGTCATCGCCTTGTGCGACCTGCGTGGTGAAAACCGCGCGCTCCATCTTCAGGGGCGCAAGCTCGGTGGACATTGCCGCATCAAGCTGGGTGGCGGCTTCGCGCCGCGCATGGCTCAGATCATTGGCAGCACCTTTATATTCCTGCCATTTTTGGGCCGCCTCGTGCCGCATCTCGCCAAGGATTTCGTCATTGCCTTGCAGTTCCTTCCAACGCCGCGACAGGTCTTCGGACAGGGCTGCAAGTTCGTCCGGCTGGACATTATGCTTGCGTGCCAGCGCGCGCAGGGCGAACAGGCGTTCCTCGGCCCGTTCCAGCTCGGTCGGGTCGAAATCCATCGCCTCGATCGCGGTCTCGACGCCGGTGAACGCCTCGCCCAGTTCGATCAGCGCGCGTGACAATGCCTCCAGCGGCGCATCAAGGCGGCCATCGGCCTGATCCGAGGCCCCTTCGAGCCAGCGCGAGGCTTCCAGCATCGCCCCCTCGGCCCCGTCCGGGCCAAGCATCGACAGCGCGCGCGCCACATCGCTGCGGATACGCTCGGCCGCCTGCATGGCGCGGCGGCGGGTGTCCAGTGCCGCATCCTCGCCCGGCCGGGGGTCAAGATCGCCCAGTTCCGCGATGGAATGGGTCAGGAAGTCTTCCTCTTTCCGGCGGGTCTCCTGCTCGGCCTCAAGGGCGGCGATATCGGCTTCCAGCCGGCGCAGATCGCGCCAGATCTCGCGGATGGGGGCAAGCTCGATCCCGCCGAATGCGTCCAGCAATTGCCGGTGCCCGCGCGGGTTCAGAAGGCCACGGTCGTCATGCTGGCCATGCAGTTCCACCAGCGTTTCCGACAAGGCGCGCAAGACCTCGCCCGAGGCGCGGCGGTCGTTGATCCATGCGGTCTTGCGCCCCTCGGCGGTATTGACGCGGCGCAGGATCAATTCGTCATCGGCCTCGATCCCGGCCTCGGCCAGAATGGCGCGGGCGGGGTGATCGGCGGGCAGATCAAAGGCCGCCGCAACCTCGCCCTGCGTGGCGCCCGCGCGGACCAGTTCGGCCCGGCCGCGCCAGCCCAGAACGAAGCCCAGACAGTCCAGCAGGATGGATTTCCCGGCCCCGGTTTCCCCGGTCAGCACGTTCAGGCCGGGGCCGAATTCAAGATCAAGCCGGTCGATCAGCAGGATATCGCGGATGTGCAGCTCGCGCAGCATGACCCTAACCAGAGGCCGCGATTACAGCCATTTGCCCTGAATGACCTGCCGATACACATTGGTCAGCCAGCTGTCACCACGCGCCGCCGGTTCCAGCCCGCGCCCGCGAAGCTGGCGGTAAGCGTCCTGATAGAAGGGCGAGGACTGGAAGTTATGGCCCAGAATCGCGCCCGCCGTCTGCGCCTCATCGGTCAGGCCAAGCGCAAGATAAGCCTCGACCAGACGCATCAGCGCCTCGGGCGTGTGGGTGGTGGTCTGGAAATCCTCGACCACGACGCGGAAGCGGTTGATCGCGGCGGTATAATGCCCGCGCTTGAGGTAATAGCGCCCGATCTCCATCTCCTTGCCGGCAAGGTGATCGAAGGCCAGATCGAATTTCAGGATCGATGAGCGCGCATATTCGCTGTCGGGATATTCCTCGATCACCTCGCGCAGCGCTTGCAGCGCCTGGAAGGTCAGGCCCTGATCGCGACCCACATCGTCGATCTGGTCGTAATAGGAAAGCGCGAGCAGATATTTCGCGTAAGCCGCGTCCTCATCGCCGGGATAGGTGTCGATGAAGCGCTGCGCGGCGCCGCGCGCCTCTTCGTATTGCTTGCCCTTGTGATAGCCATAGGCCTGCATGATCAGCGCGCGCTTGGCCCATTGCGAATAGGGATAGAGCCGCTCGATCTCGGAGAAATAATAGACGGCGTTATCCGGCGTGCGATTGTTCGCAAGCTCGTATTCGCCGCGTTTGTAGATTTCCTCGGCGGTGAAATTATCCACCGCGACGCGGTTCCCCGTCGCCCCGCCGCCACCGCAACCCGCGAGAACGAGCCCTGCCAGAGCCAGCGCCAGAAGGGATTTGGACGATAGGGAACGAACCATCAGAACCTGCCTGTCAGAACTAAAGCGCCGGGCGACGAGTCGGAACCATCGCAAGCCCGGTCGTCCTAACACAGAACATCAGGGGGCGCAAAATGGCAATGTGGTGATTTTACCGGGGCTTGGGAAGCGGCCGCGCCACTCAGGCAACTGCGGTAAGCGCAGCCGCATTGACCGGGCCGTAAGCGGCAACGCCGGCGCCCGGAAGCCGGCATTCCAGATCAGTGGCGCAGATCTCCCATTCCCAGGCGTCAGGGGCCGCAAACAGCGCGCGCAGCAGCTTGTTGGTCATGGCGTGCCCGGCCCGGTTGCCGCTGTAACGCGCCAGAAGCGGCGCGCCGGCAAGGGCCAGATCGCCCATCGCGTCCAGCATCTTGTGGCGCACGGCCTCATCAGTGTGGCGCAGCCCGCCCGGCGACAGCACCTTGTCGCCATCGACCACCACCGCGTTCAGATAGGTGCCGCCCAGGGCCAGCCCGTTGGCGCGCATGAAATCGACATCGGCCTGACGGCAGAAGGTGCGGCTGTCCATCAACTCGCGCAGGAAAGCGCCATTGGCCATATCCAGCGCCTTGTCCTGCACGCCAATGGCCTTGTCGGCGAAATCGATATGGAAGTCGATTTCCAGATGATCGGCAGGCTCCAGCCGGGCGATGGCCTCACCCTCGCGCACCTCGATCGGGCGCTTGACGCGGATGGCGCGCAGGGCGGCGTCCTGAACCTTGATCCCGGCGTTCAGGATGCCGGCGACGAAATCGGCCGAGGAACCATCAAGGATCGGCACTTCCGGCCCGTCGATACGGATCAGCAGGTTGACCAGACCGGTCCCGGCGATGGCTGCCATGATATGTTCGATGGTCGAGACGCGGGCACCGTGCTCATTCTCGATCAGGGTGCACAGCTTCGAAGGCACCACCCGGTCCCAGATCGCGGGAATGCGGTTCCGGCCCGCGGGCAGGTCGCTGCGTTCGAAGATGATGCCGTGACCGACGGGCGCGGGCAGCAATTCCATACGCACGGGCTTGCCACTGTGCAGCCCGACGCCCCGGAATTCTGTCTTATGTGCAATGGTCGCTTGCATGGTCTTGCCTGTCTTTACCTTGAACGGCGGGACATCTTTCCCCGCAGCATTCAGCTAAGCGCCCGGACCCGTCTGCTCAATTAACGTTTTGTGACTCTCTGTAACAAAGCCAGCGGCGAAAATGCCGGAATTTCCACAGATTGCCGGAAACGCAGGCAAAAAGGCCGCCCGAAGGCGGCCCGTCCGATCCGTGATCACACGCGCCTGTGATGGGCGCGCCTGCGCTTCCGCTCAATTGGCCTGGCGGCGCAGGAAAGCCGGGATTTCCGAGTTCTCGCTTGGCGAATCATCGGCCAGATCATCGAAATCCGCATCCAGATTGCCGTGGCGGCGCGCGGCGAGATGGTCGTTCACCCGGTCTGCCAGCGACGCGGCCGAGGGCTTGTCGGCAGGCGCGCTATGGCCGGCCATGCGCTCGATCATGCGCGAAAGGCCGGTCCGGCGACTTTCCGCGCGCGAGGCGGCGGGCTGCGGCTCGGGCTTGCGCGGGGCGGGCGCGGCGGGCGCGCGGCCAGCGGCACCGGGTTGGGCTGCGGCGGCGCGGCGCATACGCTCCATCACATCGGCGGGCGGCGTGCCACGCGGGGCGGCACTGCGCGGGGCGATGAAGTTTTCCGCATCATCCGACAGCATCCCGGCCGGGGCGCGCGGCGTTTCGCGCGGCTGATAGGCCGGGGCGGGCATATCGTCCGCCGTTTGCTCGACACGCGGGGCCTCGGCGCGGGGGGCTGCGGCATGGGGTGCCACCCGGCGCGGGGGCAGGTCATCGGCCTGCGCCTGCGGCTCGGGCGCGTATTGTGTGGGCGGCGCGGTCTCGACCCGGCGGCGCGGGGCGGGGGGCGCGGCCTCTTCGATGGCGACATCGATGCCGGTCGCCACCACCGAGACGCGGATCGCGCCCTGCATATCGGGATCAAGCGTCGAGCCGACGATGATATTGGCATCACCATCCACCTTGTCGCGGATGATATTCGCGGCCTCGTCCAGCTCGAAGAGCGTCAGGTCGGTGCCGCCAGTGATGTTGATCAGCACGCCTTTCGCGCCGTTCAGGCTGATTTCGTCCAGCAGCGGGTTGGCGATGGCCTTTTCGGCGGCCTGCACGGCGCGGTTCTCGCCCTCGGCCTCGCCGGTGCCCA
>JAUNTV010000226.1 GCA_030538515.1 Paracoccus sp. (in: a-proteobacteria) | reverse complement strand
TCTCGCTTTTCGGCCCGGCGGCTCTTATGGAGTCGAGTGCCGGGGCCACCTGAAAGAAGTGATTGACCCGGCGACCGGGCGCATATCCTCGCCCCGTTCTGGCCCCGCTTGCGGGGCCGGAACGAGGCGAAGCCGATAGCGTCCGTTCGCCGGGTCAAAGGCCAGCCGAAAGGTTCCGCCCGCCCCGGCCCCCGCCGCAGGCCGTCAGGCCAAAAGGCGGTGGGGGCTGGGGGAACCCGGCGCTTGCGCCGGGCGGGTGGAAGGCTGGCCGGTCGCTTGTTTCAGGTGGCCCCGGCACGGCCAGAGATCACCACGGCCACCAGCGGCGGCGGGGCGGAGCCGGGGGCGGTCGATCTGCCAGCTTTTCAGCCATTTTTTGCCACCGATCCCGGTCAGCCTCTGCGGTGGCGATACGGGATTCAAGCTGGCTATTTGCAGCATGAGCGGCGGCGAGTTCTTCGCGGGCCGTGGCGAGGTCTAAACGGGCTTTTTCTAGCTGTTCAGGGGTGGTCACGAACTGGTCATGACCACTGGTCACGGTCTGGTCAGGCTGACCACTGCGGCGGGCTTCGGCCCATGCGTCTAGGTCGGTCGCGCCGATCTGCCAGCGGTTCCGATTGTCGCGGTGGGCCTGCAATTCCCGCGTTTTCAGGGCGCGGTTGATCGTCGGACGGCTGACGCCAGCCCGCTTTGCAGCGGCTTCCGGGGTTAGAAATTGGTGTTCATCGCTACTGGTCATGACCACTGGTCAGGTGGTCATTGTTGCTGTCGTTCTTCCAGCTTCTCGATGCGCTCATCGAGGGTATGGGAGTGCGCCGCCAGTAGGGTGAGAATGTGGGTCAGACCGTCGATGCGGGTGTTCACATCATCGAAGCCCTTGCGCAGATCGGCCCGCATCTCTTGAAGCAGGCGGATCGTGTGGTTCTCGGGGGTGTCAGACATCGCGGCCCCCTTCAATCACTTCGAGGCGGTATTTCTCGACGGCCCTTGCGTGTTCGTTGATGTTGCCGCGAAACGCACCTTCCGGGGTCACGGTGATGATCTTTGTGCGACCACGCTTGACCCGGCGGATTGCGCCCACGTCTTCGAGCAGTTGCAGGGTGCGGGCCATGTCGCCTTTGTCATAGCCCAGAACGTCGATCAGGTCGGCGGCGGTCTTGCTGCACTCGTAGGACTGCCACGCCAGATTGCGGGTGATCTGCCAGAGGGTCGCCAATGCCCGGTCACGCATCGCGACGGTCGGCGCAGCGGCGTTCAGGCGTTCGGTCACAGCGTCTTGATACTGGAAAGCAAGGCTCACGTTGCCACCCCCGAAAAAGTCAAACTCAAGCTGGACGGGCTTGTCCAGTTCCTTCGCGCCCTTAGCAAGTTCCCGCGCCCGAGCGGCGCGTTCCGGGCTGCTTTCGGACAAAGCCACCTGATCGAGAAGCAGAGCGGCTTGCCCGTAGCGGCCCCTCTTGCGGAGGGCCTTATCGTTAAACTCTATCGGATTCCTGCCGCGAACGAAACACTGCGTTACTATGTCAACACCATTTGAACGCCGGTAGGGCTGGGACACGCCGACAATCACCGCGATGGACTGCACGGGCGAACCGTTACGCCGTTGCGCCTCTTGTGTCGCTCGGGCCATGTCGATGTCTTCGCGGCTGACGCCCATCTGGCGAAGTTCCCGGATGCTGATGTTGCCCATTTCTGCCCCGTCCGATTCGTGTTAATAGTTGGTTGTGGACCAACTTTAGTTGGTTGTGGACCAACTATCAATACACCGGGTTTCCCTGCGTGGCTTGGCTGAAACCGTGATTTTGGAATTTCGTATCCATATATCCTAAGAAATATCCCCCTTACCCCCTTCGAGGGGGTGCGTGGGATGATCTGGCTTCGACCAGGTGTTGAACCTGCTAGACCTGCACCTGGTCGCCCTGTCGGATTTGCTGGGGAATAGGCAGAGGCCGCGGCGAGGCTGCGCCTAACCCTCGATCGGTGCGCAGACGGTCAGGTCGCCCAGAAGGCGCGTGAGGCCGGGGCTTAGATTTCCGGCCCCTGACCAGCCGGGCCACGCTCTTGCCCGCCAGCGGGCCGTTTTTCGGGGTCTCCGGGGGCAATGCGGCGAGCCAGAGCGGTTTCAAGCGCGGCGGCGGCATCCAAGGCGGCGGTGAAATTAGCCCGAAGGTCGCTTGGAATCTGCAACCACTGCAAAACTTGGCGCGGCCCGCGCTGAATCCGATGCGCCACGACCGAGGCCGCATCGGCGGCGTCCTTTGCTTCGGCCCACAAGTCTTCCTTGGCTGCGGTCGCCGGGTTTTTGATTTGGCTCAACAGCTTTTGGCGCTCGATCAGCGCGGCGTCGGCTGCGGCGCTCTTTACGCCATCGTCCTTTGCGTCCAGCATTATTCGTTTGAGATTGTCGGCTTTTATTGACTGGCCCAAATTGATTAGTTCGCTGAACTCTGGATCATTCAGGCGGGCCTGAATAGCCGTCGGGAGCGCCGCTGTGCGGCGCTGAAGGACCGTCTGGACAGCGTTCAATACGAAGTCGCGCAACTGCCGAAAGCGCGAAAAAAACCGCGCCCGGAAGCATGTGCTGCCGCTGGCGGGTTCCATCAGGTCAGCCAGAAGGGGTTCAGGCCCTTTCGACTGAACCTCGGCGGCGACTTCCGGGTGTGCCAGCCACACGGCTGCGTCCCGATCTTCGCGCTCGACAGTATTTTCGCGCGGAAACGCGATGGGATCGAAATTGGCCCACTGTCGGTCTTCGTCGGCTGCGGTGGTCGCGGCAAGGGCTTGGCGGGGCGTTATGCTCGATCCGTCCAGCAAGGCCGTGTAAGCCTCGTGTAACGGCTTCATGCTGCGAACTGGTCGCATCGCATCCAGCAGCGCCTTAGCCTCTTCAACGGCGCTGTCTGTGGCTGCACGGGCTTCCTGCGCAGCCTTCCGAGCCGCGTCACGTTCGGCCTCGGCCTCGGCGGTGATGTCGGCCTTGATCTCCGCCGCTGCGGCGTCAGCGGCGGTCAGCATCTGTTCGACTTGCCCCGAGGCGTTCTGGATCAGCTCGGTGGCTTCCTGCAACGCGCCCGCCTCGATCACGGACTTGATCTTATTCACGTCGCCCATGATCCGCCTGAAATCGTCGGGGTGAATATGATTTGCGCCTGATTCTATTCGTGAGGTGCTGGCGGTCAAATTCAGACCGAAACGAGCCAGAAATTCAGAATTAAGACCCTGAACCCACCGCTGCAATTCGCGCATATCCTCGATACCGCCAAAAACTTGTTTGTGACTGACGGTCGGTTTTGGTGCGCGAGGCTTTCGTTTAGCCCGCGCAGCTTCATCTATATCAGCCCGAGGTTTGTTCGCCTGTTTCAAATAAATTGGCACCGCAAAAACCGACAAATGCGGGCTGCGTTCATCCAGATCAAGCCGCGCCGCCGCAGACATGCCCGGATACCGTTTTTCAAACGCCTCAATCATTTCATCGGCCCATGAATAAGCGCGTTCAATATCAATTTGCCCGTGCTTATTTACAAAAGCATCCCGCGTTGTAATGAACATGATTTCGGTCGCTAATGTAGGCGTGTTGCTGCGCCGCACTGCCCCCCGATCTGACCGCCTTTTTTCGAGTGCGTCCGCCAGATCGGGCGCGTCATCGACCCCGACCAAAGCGCCCGCCTGATACTCCCAATGCCGGTTTAGATGGCTCCGGCTGCGGTCCACATGCGCGATCTTCCCCAACCTCTTTCCGTGCCGGGTCGCGTTGCTGATGTCGAGCGCCGACATGAGGCGTTTCAGCCTGATTGCGGCCTTGATCGTGCTTGTCATCGGGGGCGTCCTTGCTGTGTATTCGCGATAGCGAATCGTATAATTGAAAATTATCGCAGATTATTAGGTAACACACTACCTATTTTGGGTCCCCGCTGCGCTTCCCCAAAATACCGTGTGGTTCCAGCCCGTTAGGCTGGAACGTGCCGCGACGATACCAAATAAGGTTCCATATCCATTCCGTTAATCGGTAGAGTGGGGGTCCGGCGTCTGCAAATCTGGTGCCTATATTTCGTGTATTTGCTGGCGATCCGGCACCCCGCCCCGTCTCGGCCCCTCTACTCCACGAATCTGCGCTGAACCACCCTGTCGGGCGGTGCGATTTTTGCCCCTCGACCTTCGTCGGTCGGGGGCAAAAACGCGGGCGCAGATCGGGTCGCAGAGCGGTCAGACGGATGCCGAGCGGCGCGGTCGCCCGCCCTTGCGCCCGTTGGCGCGGGCGGCTGCGGCCTTGGCTGGCGACCGGGTGCTGCCGCCGGTCGCGCCAAGCTGTGCGGCCATCCAGCTTCGGGTTCCGAACAGCCCTTGCATTAGCCCCGGGACATACACATCGGCATCCAATTTGGGGAAATACAGCCCCAGACCGGCGGGGGTGATTTCAATTTCCGCCAGATCGTCCGGGGCCGCGTTTGCCAAATCCTGAACAAGCGCGGTCGGAATTATCAAACCCATGCCGTTGTGTAATGTGACAACTACGTTCCCGTTTTCCCGATCATAGCGGGCTTCAACTGCATGACCGGCCTGCCGCAATTCTTCGCTGCGGGCTTGGGCCTGCTCGAACTGTTTTTCAGAAATCGCCATGAATATCGCTCCATCCATTGCAAAGGGCTGTGGTGTGCGGCCCTAATTCGGTTTCTATTCGCTTCACGTCACGCAGGTTAAAGCCGTGAGCCTCTCTCAATTCCGGCGGGCCGTCTGGACAATGTAGGATAAACACCGCTTCGCCCCCCTGCCCTATTACATGGACGTGGGCGGGCCGGTGGTCGGCGGTGTAGATCACAACCCGAAATGGGCCGAGGCGCAGAATGGTCGGCATGAGGTTAGTTTATCAGAAACCCAAGCGGTTGGGAACAGGCGGCGATAGAGGCCCGCCACCGGGCCGAACGCTCGATCCTTGCGTCTCGCTTTTCGGCCCGGCGGCTCTTATGGAGTCGAGTGCCGGGGCCACCTGAAA
>JAUNTV010000225.1 GCA_030538515.1 Paracoccus sp. (in: a-proteobacteria) | reverse complement strand
GGACAAAAGCCCGATGGCCAGCACCGGCCCGACCACCTGCCCGGCGGAACCCGCGGCGGTGGCGATGCCAAGCGCGAGGCTGCGGTTTTCGTCACTCGCCGCGCGGCCCACCACGGCCAGAATGACGCCGAAGCCGCTGCCCGCGATGCCGAAGCCGACGGCGACTTCCCACAATTGCATGGCGGCGGGGGTGGTGACGATGGCGGACATGACCAGCCCGCCCGCATAAAGCACCGATCCAAGGATGATCGCCCATTTATCGCCCCACCGTTCCGCCAGCGCCCCGAAAATCGGCTGCCCGAAACCCCATGCGAGGTTCTGGATGGCGATCGCAAGCGAGAAGACCTCTCGTTTCCAGCCGAAGGTCTGCTCGACCGGCTGCTGAAAGACGCCGAAACTCGCACGAAGCGAGAAGTTGATCAGCAAGATGATGCAGCCGCCGACCAGAATGGGCGTGACGAGCTTCGAGGATTGGGACATGGCGGGACTCCGGTGCCGATCCGTGCAGCATTGGAAGGCTAAGGCGGCGCGGTCAAGTGGCTCTGGCGGCTTGCAGCCGGGCGCTGCCCGGCCTAGCCTTGCCGAAATTCCGGGGGTGCGCATGTATCAAGTCATCGGATCTCGGCAAACGCGCGCCTTTCGTGTGCTCTGGATGCTGGAAGAACTGGGCGAGGAATATGCCCATGTTCCCGCCGCCCCGCAATCTCAGGGGGTGGTGGCCTTCAACCCCTCGGGCAAGGTGCCGGTGCTGGTCGACCGGGGCATGCCGATCAGCGATTCGACCGCGATCATCCAGTATCTGGCCGATCGCCACGGCGCGCTGACCCATCCCGCCGGCACCCGCGCGCGCGCGCGTCAGGACAGCCTCACGCAGTTTCTGCTGGATGAATTCGATGCCGTTCTGTGGACTGCCGCGCGCCATACATTCGTGCTGCCCGAGGAATTGCGGATTTCGGGCATCAAGGACACGCTGAGATGGGAGTTCCAGCGCAGTCAGGAGATCCTGAAACAACGTGTCGGCAACGGGCCGTTCCTGATGGGCGAGATGATGACCGTGCCCGATATCATCCTGACCCATTGCCTGGGATGGGCGCAGGCCGCGCGCTTTCCGATCAAGGAATGCTGGCTCGGCGGTTATTGGGACGTGATGCGCGCACGCCCCGCCCATCAGCGTGCCTCATCCAGATAACCCGCCCGCCAGTCAAGGCCCCTGCCGGACAGGCCGCCCCCGTCCATGGCCGCGCGCGCGCGCGCCCCGCCCGATCCGGCTGAACGCCCCACAGGGCAGGAAACCACATATCCCCTCATCAGTGCTGAAATACCTCGGGGTCCGGGGCAGAGCCCCGGCCACGCGGCTTGCGCCTGGGCTGCCCCCCTCAGCGCGCCCGGCCCAGATAATCCGCCGCCGCGCGCCCGGCCCATGCGCCGCTGCCAAGGCAATGGGTCAGCAGATAGCCGCCCGTGGGGGCTTCCCAGTCAAGCATCTCTCCGGCGGCGAAGACGCCGGGCAGCGCGGTCAGATCAAGGTCCGGGCCAAGCGCGTCAAGCCGGACCCCGCCAGCGGATGAGATGGCGCGCTCAAGCCCCATCACGCCCTGATGCGGGATCGGCAGGGCCTTGGCGCGGGCGGCCCAGGCGGGCGGGGTTCCGGGCAGGGGGCGGCCCCATTCCAGCAACAGCGCCACCCGCAGGGGGTCGCCAAGCACGCGGCGCAGCCAGTTGCCAAGCGACAGCCTGCCGTGCGGGCGGGCGAAGCGCCCGGTCAGGGCGGCAAGGTCCAGATCGGGGGCAAGGTCCAGCCAGGCCTGCGCACTGTCCCGGATCAGGGCGGAAAGGGGATAGATGCCGCCGCCCTCGATCCCGGCGCGCGAAATCACCCATTCGCCCCGGCTGATCTGCCCGCCCGCGCTGATCGCCACACCCTTCACGGGCTGGCCGAAATGGCGCGTCATGGCGGGCGACCAAGCCACAGGCAGCCCCATATTCGCGGGCCGGAAGGGGGCCACGCCCACGCCCTTCGCCGCAAGCGCATCCAGCCACGCGCCATCCGCGCCAAGCCTCGGCCAGCTTGCGCCGCCAAGCGCCAGAACGGTGGCCAGGGGGTGCAGAAGCACCAAACCGCCGGGCGTATCGAACGAAAGCCCGCCATCATCGCCCCAGCCCCGCCAGCGCCAGCGCATGCGCAGGTCGACCCCCATTCCCGCCAGCCGCACCAGCCATGCCCGAAGCAGGGGCGAGGCCTTCATACCCACCGGAAACACCCGCCCGGTCGATCCGGTGAACAGATCGATCCCCAGCCCGCGCGCCCAGTCCATCACCTGATCCGGGGTGAAGGGCGTGCCGAAATAACTGCCCGGTGGCGGGGGGCTGCCGGGAAAAAGATTACGGGCGAAGGTCGCGGGCGGTTCCTGCTTCGTCAGGTTCAGCCCGGATTTCCCGGCCATCAGGAACTTGCGCGCAGGCGTCGGCATGGCCTCGGCGATGATGGGCGGATGACCGGCGCGGGCCAGTTCCTCGGCCGCCATCAGCCCGGCAGGGCCCGCGCCGATCACCAGGGCGCGGCTCATCGCGCCGCGCCGCGCGGCATCATCGCCAGCCGGATCAGCGCGCGCTCGATCAGCGCCATCTGCGGCGCGCGCGAGGCACTGCGCAGTTGCAGATCGGTTTCCAGCAGGTGATGGATCGCGTCCTCAAGATTGCGCATTCCCCAGCCCTGCACCTGCCTTGCCATGCGGTCGCGGCGCGGTCCGAAAACCGGGGGGCGCAGCCGCGACAACCCGGCCTGCGGGCCACCCGGATCGGTGCTGGCCGCATGCAGGGCGCGGAAATGGCGCAGCGCGGCGATACACAGCGTCACCGGCGCGATGCCCTGCGCCTCGATCCGGCGCATCAGCGGGCCGAAAGCGTCCGAATCGCCCATCGCCACGGCATCGATCAGCGTGTCGAGTTCGGCCTCGATGGTGGCCGGCGCCATCAGCGCGATCTCGGCCGGTTCAAGGGGGGCGGGGTCGCCATGCTTGTAAAGCGCGATCTTTTCCAGCACCTGGCGGAAATCGCCGGGATCAAGCGCGCGCGACAGCGCCAGCAGGTCGCGCATGGCAGGACCGGGCACGGGCATCAGCCCGGCTTCGGCCAGCCAGCGGGTGATTTCCTCTTCGCCCGGCGGTTCGTCATAGATCGGCGCGGTTACGGCGGCGGGATGCGATTCGAAGAGTTTGCGCAGCGCCGAGGATTTCGCAAGCCCCCCCGCCGTCACCACCAGCACCGCATCGCCATGCGCCCAGTCCTGAAGCGCCGAAGTCAGCGCGGGTGCCGCCGCATCGGGCGTATCCTCGATCAGCACGACACGCTGGCCGGGGAAAAAACCCACCTCCTTGATCGCATCCAGCGCCAATGCCCCGTCCTTGCGCAGATCGGCACCGGGAATGCGGGTCAGGCGCATTTCCGCATCGGCATTGGGTCCGGTCAGGGCGGCCACGGCCTCGGCCCGTTTCAGGGCGACGCGCATGGCATCCTGCCCGTAGATCAGAAGCCCCGGCCGGGTCGGATCGGGCCGGGCCAGATAGCGGCTGATCTCGGCACCTTTCAGGATCACGGGCGCGGGCCGGTCGCCAGAAGCCGGGTCACGATCTGATCGGCCAGCATGACCATCAGCCGCTCATGCGCGTCGCGTTCCGCCGACAGCGTGGCAATCGTGGTGCCCACGGCGGAATAGCTGGTGAAGCTGCTGACGCGCCCCTGCGTGATGACCTTGCCCGAGGCGATATCGCTCAGCGCGAAATCGGCGGTGCCGTTCAGCGAATAGCGGGTCGTCACCTCGTCAGGCGTGATGCCCTGCGCGACCGATGCCGTGGTCAGGCGGTAATTCAGCGCATAGGCCGCCGCCGTTTCGGGGCCGAGCCGTTCCGACAGCCGCCGGTTCAGCGCGAAACTGTCCACGTCATCGGGCGCGCGCAGGGCCACGCGGCCTGTCAGCGCGGTGCCGGTGCCGCCGGGCCCGTAAGCGGGCGTCAGCGCACAGCCGGCCAAAGCCGCGCCCGCGCCAAGGATCAGCGCGCGGCGCGTGATGCGGGCGCGATCAGGCGACGACATTGACGATCCGCCCCGGCACGACGATCAGCTTCTTCGGCGCGGCCCCGTCAAGGAAGCGCTGCACGGTGTCATCGGCCAGCACGAGGGCCTCGATTTCCTCCTTCGGCATGGCTTTCGGCACGGTGATCTCGGCCCGGCGCTTGCCGTTGATCTGGATGGGCAGGGTAAGGGTATCATCCTCAAGCAGCGCGGGGTCGGGTTTGGGCCAGGGGGCATCGACGACCATGCCCTGTCCGCCCGATTTGGCCCAGATGTCTTCCGCCAGATGCGGGACCATGGGCGCCAGAAGCTGGGCGGTGATGCGCATCACCTCGCGCCGCGCCGCGCCGCCGGCCGGGGATTTGCCGATGGCATTGGCCAGTTCGTAAAGCTTCGCCACGGCCTTGTTGAAGGCGAAGCCTTCGATCGCGCGGGTCACATCGGCGATGGCGCGATGGGTGGCGCGGGTCAGGTCGGGGTCCGCCCCGCCTTCGGGTGATTCGTCGGCCAGCCGCCACAGCCGGTTCAGGAATTTATGCGCGGCTTCCGCGCCGGATGCCGTCCATTCCACGTCACGTTCGGGCGGGCTGTCCGACAGCATGAACCAACGCGCCGTATCGGCCCCGTAAGCCGCGATGATATTTACCGGATCGACGACATTCTTCTTTGATTTCGACATCTTGGCGGATGGAATCACCTCGACCCGGGTGCCGTCGGCAAGCTTTCCGTCGACCACGGTTTCGGGCAGGTGATAGACCTCACGCCCCTGCGCGTCGCGGGTCATATAGATGGAATGCGTGACCATGCCCTGCGTGAACAGCGCCGAGAAGGGTTCAGAGGCCGAGGCCGGCAAATGCCCCGTCCTGACCATCGCGCGGGCGAAGAATCGCGAATACAGCAGGTGCAGAATCGCATGTTCG
>JAUNTV010000224.1 GCA_030538515.1 Paracoccus sp. (in: a-proteobacteria) | reverse complement strand
CGTCGTGCTGCGCCATCTGGCCACCGACCGCGCGATTTTCGCGCGCGGCGCGCTGAGGGCGGCGATCTGGGGGCAGGATAAGGGCCCCGGCGAATATGATATGCTGGATGTGCTGGGGCTGGCCTGAGGGGGGCTTGCAGTCTTGGCCTTGCGCGTCGAAAGCGCTAGGAAAACCGGCAAAGATCAGGGGATAGACCGATGAGCATGGAAAAGACCTTTGACGCTGCCCGCGCCGAGGCCCGCATCAGCGCCGCGTGGGAAGCCGCGAACGCCTTTGCCGCCGGCAAGGGTGCCCGACCGGGGGCCGAGGCGTTTTCGGTCCTGATCCCGCCGCCCAATGTCACCGGCAGCCTGCATATCGGGCATGCGCTGAACAATACGCTGCAAGACATTCTGGTGCGCTGGCACCGGATGCGCGGCTTTGATGTGCTGTGGCAGCCCGGCCAGGATCATGCCGGGATCGCGACCCAGATGGTGGTCGAACGGCGCATGGCCGCCGAAGGCAATGCGACCCGGCAGGACATCGGGCGGCAGGCGTTTCTGGAAAAGGTCTGGGCCTGGAAGCAGGAATCGGGCGATACGATCATCAATCAACTCAAGCGGTTGGGCGCTAGCTGCGACTGGTCGCGCAATGCTTTCACCATGTCGGGTGCCCCCGGCGCGCCTGAAGGCGAAGACGGCAATTTCCACGATGCCGTGATCCGGGTTTTCGTGGATCTTTACGACAAGGGGATCATCTATCGCGGCAAGCGGCTGGTGAACTGGGACCCGCATTTCGAAACCGCGATTTCCGATCTTGAGGTCGAGAACCGCGAGACCCCCGGCCATATGTGGCACTTCAAATACCCGCTGGCGGGCGGCGAAACCTATGATTATGTCGAACGCGACGAAGACGGCAACGTCACCCTGCGCGAGACGCGCGATTATATCGCCATCGCCACGACCCGGCCCGAAACCATGCTTGGCGATGGCGCGGTTGCGGTTCACCCGGATGACGTGCGTTATGCGCCGATTGTGGGGAAACTGGTGGAAATCCCGGTCGGGCCGAAGGAACACCGCCGCCTGATCCCGATCATTACCGACGAATACCCCGACCCCGATTTCGGCTCGGGCGCGGTGAAGATCACCGGCGCGCATGATTTCAACGATTACGCCGTGGCCATGCGCAACAATATCCCGCTTTATGCGCTGATGGATACCAGGGGCGCGATGCGCACCGACGGGCTGAGCTATACTGAGTCCGCCGAAATCGCCACCCGCGCGGCGCGGGGCGAGGATGTGGGCGATGTCTCGAACGTCAACCTCGTCCCCGAGGAGTTGCGGGGCCTTGACCGGATGGACGCCCGCGCCGTGGTCGTCGATGAGATCACCCGCGACGGGCTGGCCGTCACCTTCCTGCACAAATCCATCGACAAGGAAACCGGGGCCGAACATCTGGAACGCCGCGCGCTGATCGACGCCAAGCCGATCATGCAGCCCTTTGGCGACCGCTCGGGCGTGGTGATCGAACCCATGCTGACCGATCAGTGGTTCGTCGATACCCAACGCATCGTCGGCCCCGCGCTGGATGCCGTGCGCGATGGCCGCACCGAGATCCTGCCCGAACAGCACAAGAAGGTCTATTTCAACTGGCTGGAGAATATCGAGCCATGGACGATCAGCCGCCAGCTTTGGTGGGGGCATCAGATTCCGGTCTGGTATGGGCTGGACCTTCAGAATACCGGCTTCACCGATGACGAAGCCGATGGCGCGCTGGATGAGGTGGAACTGTTCCGCCTGCTTCTCGACGGGCTGGTGCAACAGGGCGATTTCCACCACGCTGCCCCCGATTTCGACAGCGTGGCCGCGAAATTCCGTGACGATATCGCCGGTCTGCCGCAACCGCTGGAAATCAGCCGCGTGATCGAGGTCACGGATCGCGAAGCCGCCATCCATGCCTTCGCGCAGGGGCTGGCCGATTATAATCTGACGCAGGACCCGACCGGGCTGGTCTATCCCGTCTGGCGCGATCCCGATGTGCTGGATACGTGGTTCTCGTCCGGCCTCTGGCCGATCGGCACGCTCGGCTGGCCCGAAGACACGCCGGAAATGCGCAAATATTTCCCGACCGATGTGCTGGTCACGGGCTTCGACATCATCTTCTTCTGGGTCGCCCGGATGATGATGATGCAACTGGAAGTCGTCGGCGATATTCCCTTCCACACGGTCTATGTCCATGGCCTCGTGCGCGATGAGAAAGGCGCGAAAATGTCGAAATCCAAGGGGAATGTGATCGATCCCCTGGTGCTGATCGACGAATATGGCGCCGACGCGCTGCGCTTCACGCTGACTGCAATGGCCGTCATGGGCCGCGACCCCAAGCTGGGGCCAAAGCATGTCGAGGCCAACCGCAACTTCGTCACCAAGATCTGGAACGCCACCCGGTTTGCGGAAATGAACGGTGTGCGCGGTGGCGGCGACCGACCCAATCCGGGGCATACCGTCAACCGCTGGATCATCGGCGAACTCGCCCGTGCGGCCGCCGCGACCGATCAGGCGCTTGCCACCTATCGCTTCAACGATGCCGCAAGCGGGCTTTACGCCTTCGTCCGGGGCACGGTCTGCGACTGGTATGTGGAATTTGCCAAGCCGCTTTTCGATGGCGATCATGCCGATGAAACCCGCGCCACCATGGGCTGGGTGCTCGATCAATGCTACGCGCTTCTGCACCCGATCATGCCCTTCGTGACCGAAGAACTCTGGTCGCTGACGGGCGAACGCGATCAGATGCTGGTGCTTGGCGAATGGCCCGAACTTCCCGCCGATCTGATCGACGCGGATGCCGACCGGCAAATGAACTGGGTGATTACCCTGATCGAGAACATCCGATCGGCCCGCGCCCAGATGGGGGTGCCGGCGGGTGCGAAGCTCGACCTGATCGTGACCGGGGCGGATGAAGCCGCCCTTGCCGCGCTTGCCGCCAATGGCCCGCTGATCGAACGTCTTGCGCGCGTGAATACCCCGCAGCAGGGCGCGGCAGGACGCGGCATGATCGCGGTCAGCGCGCCGGGCAGCGCCTTCGCCCTGCCCATTGGCGATGTGATCGATATCGGCGCCGAAACGGCCCGGCTGGAAAAATACGCCGGCAGGACGGGCAAGGATGCCGACGGGCTGCGCAAACGTCTCGATAACCCGAAATTCGTCGAAAACGCCGATCTGGAAGTGATCGAGGAAACCCGCCAGAAACTCGCCGATCTGGACGAGGAACTGGCCCGCATCCATGCCGCGCTGGCGCAGTTGAAAGCCATGTGATGCACTGGTTCGAACGCATCGCCGAGCGCCGCGAGGCCGAGGCCGAAGCGAAAGGCGCATTGCGCGGCCTTCCGGGCGAGGGCAAGCCCCTTGACCCGGAACGCCTGCGCGAAACGCCCGAGGACGTGCTTCACCGCATGATGGCCGATGCGGGTTTCATCCCCGAGGAATTCCGTCTGCGCAAGGAAATCGACGCAAAGCGCGCCATCCTCGCCCAGATCACCGATGCCGGGGAACGCCGCGTGCTCTCGCGCCATATCGCGCTTCTGGAACTCCGCGCCAATATCGCCACCGATGCCCGCTTCGCCTGAAAACCCGCCTCCGCGCGCGAAAACGCCTGCAACCATGAACAGTCCTGGGCATCATCAGTGCCCAAATACCTGAACCCTGCCTTGCCTCAGGCACCGCCGCCCGCTGAACGCCCCATGCTCACGACGCGCCCACAGCACGCAGGGGCCGGGCAGAAAACCCGTGACCCCTGCATCATCAGTGCATAAATACCTTTCCGGCCTGCCAGCCATCACCCGCAGGGGTTCGGTCCCCTCAGTCCGGCATCAGCATATAGCCCGCGCCGCGCACGGTTTGCAGATAGCGCGGCTCTTTCGGGTCCGGCTCGATCTTGCGGCGCAGCCGCGTGATCTGCACGTCGATGGCCCGGTCCGAGGCATCCGCATCCTCGGACGGTGTGCGCCCCAGATCCTGCGTCAGATCCATCCGGCTGACCGCCTCGCCCGGGGTTTCAGCCAGACGGCGCATCAGGGCGGCCTCGGTCCCGGTCAGGTGGATATGGGTGTCGCCCTCGTAAAGCTGGCCGCGCGCCGTATCATAACGCAAAGGCCCCAGCGTCATGAATTTCGGCCCCATTGGCTGCGCCTGCGGCATGCGGCGCAGAATGGCCGAAATCCGCAGCAGCAATTCGCGCGGCTCGAAGGGCTTGGCAAGGTAATCATCGGCCCCGGCTTCCAGCCCGAGAATGCGGTCCTCGGTCTCGCCCCTTGCGGTCAGCAGCAGGATCGGCGTGGTCACGCGCTTGCGCAGATCGCGCGTCAGCGTGATCCCGTCCTCACCCGGCATCATGACATCAAGGACGATCAGATCGAATTCCAGCCCGCGCAGAAGCTTGCGCGCATGCCCGGCATCCATCGCCATGGAGACAAGATAACCGTTTCGTATCAGGAATTTGCGAAGCAATGTGCGGATGCGCTCGTCATCGTCGACGATCAGGATATGGGCGGTGTCGCTCATGGCGCACCATTCGCGCCGCGCATGTCGCGGAACTGGCGCGCGCCGGCCTCGTCCATCATCGCCTCAAGCACGGTGCGGAAGCCGGCCACGGCTTGCGGGCCTGCGGCGCGATAGGCGGCGCGCACGCGGGCACGCTGCGCCTGCGACAGACGGCGTTCCAGATCGGCACCGGCGGGGCTGAGAAACAGCAGCCGTTCGCGCCGGTCGCGCTTGCCCACGCGCTGCTCGACCAGCCCGTCCGAAAGAAGCCCGCGCAGCACCCGGTTCAGCGATTGCTTGGTCACGCCCAGAATATCAAGCAGCGACGAGACGGTCAGCCCCGGCTTGCGCGCGATGAAATGCAGCGCGCGATGATGGGCACGGCCATAGTCGAGGCCCTGAAGAATCTCGTCAGGATCGGCCGTAAAGGCCCGGTAGGCGAAAAAGAACGCCTCGATCCCGCCGCGGATCTGGTCATCGGTCAGGAA
>JAUNTV010000223.1:3630-5015 GCA_030538515.1 Paracoccus sp. (in: a-proteobacteria) | reverse complement strand
AATGCGCCCACGATCAGCAGGATGATGTTGACCACGATCAGGAAGGTCCACCAGTTATCGGTCAGGGTGAACATGAAATCGGCAAAAAGCTGCGCGGCCTGACTGACCGTCAGCAGCCATGCGAAGATCGAGGCGGCGGTGACGATGAACAGCACCGATGCGGTCGTCTCGATCGTGTCGAAGGTCGCCTTGGCCAGCGTGCGCATGGTCATCGAGCGGTAGCGCACGAGGCCAAGGAACATCGTCCAGAGAACGGCGGCGACGGCGGCCTCGGTAGGGGTGAACCAGCCCATGGTCATGCCGCCGATCAGCAGCACCGGGGCCATAAGCGCCATCACCGCATGCCAGTCGAAATACCAGTCCAGCGCGACCAGCGCGACCAGGCCAAGCATCACCGCCACGTTGATATTCACGCCCATGACCACCAGAAGCCAGACCGCCAGCGGGAAGCACATGACCACCAGAACCTCGGACCCGGCGGCCAGCAGCCCGCGCAGGCTGAAGGGCGTGTCCGAGCCCCAGCCCTTGCGGCGCGCGAAGATCCAGACCGTCAGCATCATCAGTGCGGTCATCACGATGCCCGGCAGAATGCCCGCCAGAAACAGCGCCCCGATCGAGGCATTGGCCATCATCCCGTAGATCACGAAGGGCAGCGACGGCGGGATGATCGGGCCAAGCGTGGCCGAGGCGGCGGTCACGCCGACGGCGGCCTCGACCGGGTAGCCGTGATCCTTCATCGCCTTGATCTCGATGGTGCCGATCCCGGCGGCATCGGCCAGCGCGGTCCCCGACATGCCCGAGAACACGACCGAGCCGATGATGTTCACCTGCGCCAGCCCGCCCTTCATCCAGCCGACCAGCGACAGCGCGAAGTGATAGATGCGCCCGGTGACACCGGCGATATTCATCAGATTGCCGGCAAGGATGAAAAACGGCACCGCGATCAGCGGGAAGCTTTCGACACCGGCGATCATGCGCTGCGCGGCCACGATATCGGGCGCGACCCCCGTGACCAGAATATAGAGAAGCGAGGCCGAGGCCATGGCCACCGCAACCGGCGCGCCGATCAGCAGCAGAAGAAGAAACGAACCAATAAGCAAAAGCATATGTCAGACTCCGATCGGGCCGGGATCGTCATCGCCGGGGTTCTTCTGCCCCCGCAGATCACGCAGGAAACGTTGCAGGGCGCGCAATGTCATCAGCACGAAACCCGCCAGAACGCTGTAGAAGACGAAACTGCGCGGCAGGTCGATGGTGACCATGCGCTCGGACCCGACGATCTGGATATAGCGCCAGTTCAGCCAGACCATATAGGCGAAGAAGCTGATCGAGATCACGTCGACGGCGACCTTCAGCACCCGGACCGCAAGCGCCGGGATATAGCG
>JAUNTV010000223.1:0-3620 GCA_030538515.1 Paracoccus sp. (in: a-proteobacteria) | reverse complement strand
CAGGTCGACCGCGATATGCCGCCCCAGCCGCACGCACATGGCCGAGCCGATGAACACGACCGCAACAAGGCAGTTGGCGGCGATTTCCTCGGTCCAGGCGAGGCTGTTGTTCAGCGCGTAGCGGGTGAAGAATTGCAGGAAGATGCACAGCGCCATCGCCCAGAAGAGAACCAGCGTGACCCAATCCTCGATGGCGTATTCGGACAGGTCGACATGCTGGATGTCTTCCTCGAACGCCTGCGCCATTTCCTCGACGCTGACCTGCGCATGAGCGTCATCGGCCATGATGCGGTCCTTTCGAAATGCGGGTGGAAAGGGTCCGGGGCCGCGATCAGCCCCGGACAAAAGACGTTACTGGATCGCGCGGATGGCTTCCCAGTCGGCTTTGTCGTAGCCGAATTCTTCGAACGAGACCTTTTCCAGCACGTTCCTTTCGAAATCGGCCTTGTCCACCTCGGTCACGTTGATGCCCTGCGCCCGGAATTCGTCGACCAGTTCAGCCTCGCGGGCGACGACCTGATTGGTGGCGCGTTCGGCGGCTTCCATCATCACCTCGGTGAAGATCGCCTTGTCCTCATCCGAGAGGCTCGACCAAAGCTGCTTGCTGACCACGGTGTTCAGGTGATCGACGATATGGCCGGTCAGTGCGATGTTCTTCTGGACCTCGTAGAACTTCTTGGCCTCGATGGTGGTCAACGGGTTTTCCTGCGCCTCGACCGTGCCGTTTTGCAGCGCCAGATAGACTTCGGCGAAGGCGATGGGCGAGGTATTCGCCCCGCAGGCGCGCGGCATGGCCAGATAGGCCGGCACATCCGGCACCCGGATCTTGAGCCCCTTCATGTCCTCGCAGGTGTTGATCTCCTTGTTCGAGGTCGTGGTCTCGCGGGTTCCGTAATAGGTCACGGCGGTGATGTGATTGCCGCTGGCTTCCTCATAGCCCGCTGCAAGGCGCTGGAACACGTCGCTTCTGGTATAGGCCAGAAGATGTTCGGCATCGCGGAACACATAGGGGTAATAGGTCACGCCGATGGGCTTGTAATCGCGCGAGGCGAAGCTGGAGCCGGAGATGATGATATCCACCGTGCCAAGCTTCAGCCCCTGATTGAGATCGGCTTCCTTGCCAAGCTGCGAGGCGGGAAAGACGTCGATCTTGTAGCGCCCGTCGGTGCGATTGGCGATTTCCTCGGCCGCCCAGACCGATTCGGTGTGGAACGGCTCGCTGGCTTCATAGACATGCGCCCATTTCAACGTGGTCTGGGCATTGGCGGCAAGGCTGCCGGCCATCACCATCACCGCGCCGATCATGCTGCCTGTCAGGCCCTTGCCCAAGGTCTTGAGGTCGAAAGTCATGCATTTCCTCCCGTGTTGGCATGTTTTCGTTGTCGTCCGGGCGCGCCCGGTCCTTTCACATCTGATCGGCCCCGAAACTGGCCTGAAAGCGGCGCTGGGACCGGGTCAGATGTGTGCGCATCGCCTCGCGCGCGCGGGCGGGGTCGCGTGCCGCCAGCGCGTCGCGAATGGCGCGATGTTCATCCAGCGCGCTGCGCCAGGTCGGCGGGGTCTCGAAATGCGAGGCCAGCCGCTCGAAAAGCGGTGTCAGGCGCTTTCGGAAAATCTCGGATGTGAAGCTGCGCAGCAGGTTGTTGCCCGCAGCGGTGGCGATGGCGACATGAAAGGCCCCGTCCAGCCGGATCGATTGCGCGGCATCGTTGCTGACTTCGGCCATCTGGCGCAGGTTCTGGTCCAGCGTGGCGATCAGCGCGTCATCGGCGCGGGCGGCGGCTTCCTCGGCGATGGCGCTTTCGACGATGGCGCGGGCCTGCATGATCTCGAACGGGCCTTCGCTGTCGACCTGCTCGCCCGGGGCGGCGGGGTCGCTGACATAGATGCCCGACCCCATCCTGATCTGGACGTGCCCCTCGACATCCAGCGCGATCAGCGCCTCGCGCAGCGCGGGGCGCGACACGCTGAGCCGCTCGGCAAGGTCGCGTTCGGCCGGCAGGCGGTCACCCGGCGCGATACCCTGCGCCGAGATCAGCGCAAGGATCTGATCGGCGATCTGTCGATAGGGCCGCACCGGCCTTGGATCAAGCTGCATCTGGTTCCCCCGCCCGCCTGACCGGTCCCGCCTCCTCGCGGTGCCGAAATTGGTCAGACCACTTTAGTTAGGGGCGGCCCCGATGCCCGGTCAAGAAGTTTTTTCCGAAAGCCCGGTCAGCCCGGTGCCGCGATGCCAAAACGCGCCGCCAGTGCCGCGAAGGCTTCCGTCGTGGCCGGGTCCAGCGTCACGCCCGAGGCGCGCCGCGTCGCGGCCACCGCCCATTCCCGGTCCCCCGGCGCCATGACGCGCGCGCCCTCACGCGGGGTCGATCCGCGAAGCTGCGCCAGGTAGCGCCGCATCCCGGCATCGAATGCGGCGCGGTCCAGAAACGCATCGGGGTTGAGCGCCATGACGAAAGCGCCAAGGCCCCGCGGCCTGCTGAAATCGGGCCCGTCCATATTGGCGATATCGAAGCTGAGCTTCATGCCGCTCAGCACCGCGCTGAAGATTTCGGCAACACCCGCCAGTGCTGCGCCCTTGAAGCCGAAACCCGCGCCAAGCGGTGCCAGCATCCGGGCGGCCTCGGCATCGCGCGTGTCGCAGCCCATGTCATCCGAGGCCACGCCTTCGGGCAGTTCCACGCCAAGGCTGCGATACAAAAGCACGCGGTTATAGGGAATCGCGCTGGTCGCCATGTCCAGAAGCCACGGCTCGTCGCCATCAACCGGCACGCCCACGGCAATGGGATTGGTGCCGTGGAACCGCTGGGCCCCGTCATGAAGCCGCACGAAACTGTCGGAATTGCAGAAGCTGATGCCGATGAAGCCCTGCCGCGCCGCCTCCAGCGCATAGGCCCCGGCAGCCCCGAAATGGGAACTGTTGCGCACCGCGACCGCCCCCAGCCCGAACTGGCGCGCCAGTTCCACCGCGCGCGCCATCCCGCGATAGGCACCAAGCGCGCCATGGGCGTCATCGGCGTCCAGCACCTCGACCGCGCCGAAGCCGCCGGCCTTGCGCGGGGCAGGGGTCTTGTTCAGCCGGCCGCCTTCCAGCCCGCGAATGTAATGCGGCAGCAGGCGCACGCCGTGGCTGTCCACGCCGAGTTCGGTCGCATGCATCATCGCCCGCGTCGCCGCATCCGCCGTCGCCGCGTCAGCACCGGCCGCAGTCAGCGCCGCGCGGCAAAACCGGTCGAGCGCGTCAAGCGCCACGGCAGGTTGATCGGTCATCGCAATCTCCCCGTTGCGGGGCCGTCCTTCAGTCGTTGTCGTTGACATGTCTCATCCTGATTTCCGGTTTCTGAAGAATGGCTTGAACGAAGGGCTCTCTTGGCTGCCGGTGCGATGTCATCCGCGATGGCCGGACATGTCAACAATCAGCCGATCTTTCGCCATGGCACGGCACAGGCACAGGCTGCCGTCGGCCATGCGAGATGTCATTTTTGCTTTGCGATTCGGTGGGATGATGGGCTGCACGGGTTCCGCCACGCATCCCTGCATAAAATAAATCATTATTTTTCAAGCTTTTGCTAGATTTTTTGATATTTTTGCAAGAATGTTCTTGCAGGTTTGTTTTTGTG
>JAUNTV010000222.1:500-5021 GCA_030538515.1 Paracoccus sp. (in: a-proteobacteria) | reverse complement strand
GACGGCACCGCGCGCCGGCTGGGGATTTCCAAATGGGACGCGCGCAACCAGTATCTGGCCTATCACGAAGGCCGGGCGGGCTATGCGCGTGGCTCTTACCGGGCAAAGGGCTGGCTGGTGGGCGTGGCCGACGGCGTGCAGCGCCGGGCCGAGATGTATCACACGCAGCTTCGTTCCTGCCGCTGAGCCACGGCCAGCAAAAAGGCCCGCGCTGTCAGGCGGGCCTTTGGGCAGAAGGCAGCCGGGCCGGCTTCTTCTTTGCGAAAACCACCAGGCAGCGGCGCTGATCCGCGCCGCCACGGGCCGACCGCCTAGCGGCGACGGTCGATCTCGTTCTGGATCACGAAGGTCGAGGGGCGGAAGCTGACGCCCTTGCGCCCCTCACCCAGAATGACGGTGGTTTTCTTGCCGGTATCATCGGTCACGATCCATTGCCGCAATTCGGTGGGCTGGGTGAAAACCATCTGGATATTGCCATATTGCGGATTGGCCGGGTCCTGCGCGGTGACGATGGTGCTGTTGTTCACCTCGGTATGGCCAGTAACCATGCCCTGACGCCCAAGGTTCACATTCGGCGCAAGGATGATCGACAGCGGCGTCTCGCTGAGCGGATAGATCTGCGGGCCCTGATTCGACTTGGCGTCGAACACCGCCACCTGCCCGCCCGAGGCCAGCACAAGCTGACGCGAATTCTTGTATTCGAAGCGCACCCGGTTCGGCCGCTGGATATAGACCGTGCCCGCCGAGATCGTCCCGTCCGGGTTGATCTGGGTGAATTCGGACTGCATCGTGGTCAGCCCGTTCAGATAGTTCGAGATGGCGTTGAGGGGGATCTTCTCCGCCAGAGCCGCCGGAGCGGTGGCCAGAAGCGCGATGACGGGCGCGAGAGCGAGAGCGAATTTTTTCATGGGCCCTTTATGCCTGTGTTTGCGGTGACTTGCACATCACCTTGCAGCGACATTTCGCCCCCGGAACGCGCACGCGCCCGTTATCGTTCCGCGCGCAGGGCGTCATCAGCCTGTCATGTCCATGGGTCATGATATGCCTGTCGGGGCAGGACTTCCCCCAGCCGCCCCCTGCCAGAATGAAACAGGCCCTTCGCAGCACTGGCGAAGGGCCTGTCTCCTCCCGCATATGGGCGCCCCGGCCTCCCCGCCCGGCGCCCTCGCGTAACTCGCAGGGGCTGCGCCATGATCACGCAGCCAATCCGTGATCACTTTTGCATTATCGCCCATGCGCCTGTCAACGGGCTGATTTCACCCGCCGCTTGACGCCCCCCTTTGGTCGGCGCAAGAGAACAGCGCATCACCAACCAAAGAGGCGCCCATGTCCCGCATCGTCTATCTCAATGGCGAATATCTTCCCGAGGCCGAGGCGAAGGTCTCGATCTTTGACCGTGGCTTCGTGATGGCGGATGCGGTCTATGAGGTCGTCACCGTGCTGGACGGCAAGCTGATCGATTTCGACGGCCATCTGGCCCGGCTCGACCGCTCGCTGGCGGCGCTGGAGATCACGCAGCCCCTGGCGCATGGCGATTATCTGGCCATGTTCCGTGAACTGGTGGCGCGAAACGATATCACCGACGGGATGATCTATCTGCAAGTCACCCGCGGCAATCCCGGCGACCGCGATTTCACCTATCCGGTCACGGGCGTCACCCCCACGGTCAGCGCCTTCACACAGGCCAAGCCCGACATGGCGCGCACCCCCTCGGCGCTGACGGGGATCAGCGTCATCACTGTCCCCGATGAGCGGTGGGGCCGGCGCGACATCAAGACCACGCAGCTTCTTTACCCCTCGCTGGCCAAGATGAAGGCCAAGGCCAAGGGCGCGCATGACGCCTGGATGGTCGAGGACGGCAAGGTGACGGAAGGCACGTCGAACAATGCCTATATCATCAAGGACGGCCGGATCATCACGCGCGAACTGTCGCATGACATCCTGCACGGCATCACCCGCGAGGCCGTGCTGCGCCTTGCCCGCGAGGCCCAGATGACCATCGAGGAACGCGCCTTCACGCCCGAGGAAGCCATGGCGGCGGATGAGGCTTTCGTGACCTCGGCCTCGGCCTTCGTGACGGCGGTGGTCGAGATCGACGGCGCGAAGATCGGCGCGGGCACGCCCGGCCCGGTCGCCACGCGGCTGCGCGATATCTATCTGGACGAAATGCGCAAGACCGCCATCTGATCCCGCCAGCCAGCCGGCCCCGGCCCGCGCGCGCAGGATACCGCCGCTTCGGGCCGGGCTAACCCCGGCCCACGCGCAGCACCTGCGCCAGTGCCGCGGCTGCAAGCGCCAGCAGCGCCAGCAGCGCGAAAGACACCGGCAGGCTGGTCATATCGGCCACGAAACCCACGACCGGGGGGCCAAGCAGCAGCCCGCCGTAACCCACCGTCGCCACGCTGGCGATGGCCGGGCCGGGTGGCAGATGCGGATCATTCGCCGCGCGCGAGAACACCAGCGGCATGATCAGCGCATAGCCGATCCCGATCAGCGCAAAGCCAGTAAGCGCGCCCCCCAGCCCCGGCGCGGCAATCACCACCCCAAGCCCGAGCGCCGCGATCAGCCCGCTGGCCCGTGTCAGCGCCACCGGTCCCAGCCATGCGGTCAGCATCCCCCCCGACAACCGCGTCAGCACCATCGTCGCACTGAAGGCGGCATAGCCAAGGGCCGCCTGCGCCTCGCTGACGCCGGTGACGCGCTGCATGAAGACCGCGCTCCAGTCGGCCATGGCGCCCTCGCCCATGGAAATCGCCATCGCCACCAGCCCGACCAGCAGAAGCGACCCCCGCGGCAGCGCAAAAAGCGGGCTTTTCGTGCCCGAAGCCCCGGCGGGCGGCACCGCGCCGCGTTCGGGCCACATCACCCAAAGCGCCAGCGCGCCGCCGATCAGCGCCACGGCGGCGAAATGGATCAGGGGCACCATGCCAAGCCGCACCGCCGCGTAACCGCTTGCCGCGCCAATCCCCGCGCCAAGGCTGAACATCGCGTGAAAGATCGACATGGTGGGGCGCGCCAGCCGCGTCTCGACCCGCGCGGCCCATCCGTTCATGGCGACATCCATCGCCCCGTGCAGCGCGCCGAAGGCAAACAGCGCCACCCCCAGCCAGATCACCGAAGGCGCCAATGCCAGCCCGACAAGCGCCGGGCAATAGAACACCGCGCAGGCAAGCGTCAGCCGCGACGCCCCCAGCCTTTCGCTGAAGCCCCCCGCGAAGGGGAAAGACACGATCGCGCCCCCCGCCAGGGCCAGCAGCAGAAAGCCAAGCGAGGCCTCGGACAGCGCGAAGGTTTCCTTGAAGCTGGGGATGCGCGATGCCCAGACCCCGAACAGAAGCCCGTTCACCGTGAATGCCGCCGTCACCGCCCGCCACCCGGCATCCTGCCAGAACCAGTCCCTGCCGGATGATCGCATGACCATGACCGCCCCCCTTGTTTTCCCCGCAGTGACCGATCACGCCGGGCTTTGCAATATCCGTCGCCGGCAACACGGAATCCGCATAAAAAAAGCGCCCGCACGAAGCGGGCGCCAGTCATGAGGCAGGTTTCATACAGGCAAGAAACCTATCGAGCAGTGACTCATATATAGGCGAAACCGCGCGTGAGTCCAAGGCTGATGTTTGTCTTGGTAAACACTGTCGGTTAGGCTGCCCTTTGAAATCACTGACATTTGCCGAAAGCCAATCGGGACCGCCATGCGAATCTTCAAAAAACCTAACAAATGCGCGATCAGCGCGTCATTTCTGGCCGTGATCGGTGCCGCCGTCGCTGTTGCCGCAATGCCGCGCGCAAGCCTTGCCGAACCCGCGCATGGCATTGCGATGTATGGAGAACCCGCCCTTCCGGCAGGCTTCACGCACCTGCCTTACGCCAACCCGGATGCCCCGAAAGGCGGCACGATTCGGCTGGCCGAATCGGGGTCCTACGATTCACTCAACCCATGGGTGTTGCGCGGCAGCCCGGCCTGGCCGATCTTCACCATGCCCGGCGCCATCGCCGAGACGCTGATGCTGCGCAGCTTGGACGAGCCCTTCACCCTTTACGGCCTGCTTGCGGAATCGGTCGAAACCGACCCGGACCGCACATGGGTCGAGTTCACGCTTCGCCCCGAGGCCCGTTTTTCCGACGGCTCGCCCGTGACGATCGAGGATGTGCTGTGGTCCTATGAGACCCTCGGCACGCAGGGCCATCCGCGCTATCTCGGTGCCTGGTCCAAGGTCGAGAAGATGGAAGCCACCGGCCCCGACAAGATCCGCTTCACCTTCAACACCAATGACCGCGAGTTGGCGATGCTGATGGGCATGCGCCCGATCCTGAAAAAAGCGCAATGGGAGGGGCGCGATTTCACCCGTCCCGGCATGGCGGCGCCCATCGGATCGGGGCCCTATGTGATCTCGGGCGCGGATCCGGGCCGGCGGCTGGTGCTGACGCGCAACCCCGACTGGTGGGGCAAGGATCTGCCCGTCACGCAGGGGCTGCATAATTTCGACCGCGTGATCTATGATTACTACGGCGATAACA
>JAUNTV010000222.1:0-490 GCA_030538515.1 Paracoccus sp. (in: a-proteobacteria) | reverse complement strand
ATCGATGTCTGGCGCGAGCTGGACCCGGCGCTTTGGGAAAGCGAATTCACCTTCCCCCGCGCCAGTTCGGGCGAGATCGTGAAGTCCGAAATCCCGAATGAGCGGCCATCCGGCATCATGGGGCTGGTGATGAACACGCGCAGCCCGCTTTTCAGTGACTGGCGCGTGCGTCAGGCGATGATCGAGGCCTTCAACTGGGATTTCATCAATGACGCGCTTTCGGGCGGCGAGGAACAGCGCATCACCTCATATTTCGCCAATTCGGCGCTGGCGACGCCCCCCGGCACCCCCGCCGAAGGCCGCACCCGCGCGCTTCTGGAACCTTTCGCCGACACGCTTCTGCCCGGCGCGCTTGACGGCTATACCCTGCCCGAAGGCTCCGATCAGCCGCTTGACCGGCGCGCAATGCGCCGCGCGCTGGCGCTGTTCGAAGACGCCGGCTGGACGGTGCAGAATGGCGTTCTGAGCAATGCCGAGGGCCAGCCCTTCG
>JAUNTV010000221.1 GCA_030538515.1 Paracoccus sp. (in: a-proteobacteria) | reverse complement strand
GACCAGCTTGTTCAGGATGGCGCGCCGGCCTTCGCGGGTGAAGGCGATTTCCTTGCCGTAACCCTCGATCCGTTCCTTCAGCCAGGCGGCTTCTTCCGGGTTCGAGATATGCATGTATTGCAGCGCGAAAGTGCCGCAATAGGTGCGCTGCATCAGCTCGTTGATCTGGCGGATGGTGGCGATTTCCAGCCCCAGAACATTGTCGATGAAGATCGGGCGGTCCAGATCGCCGGGGCCGAAGCCGTAGGTCTGGGGCAGCAATTCGCCGTGATCGGGCACTTCGCGCATGTTCAGCGGGTCCAGATCGGCGTGAAGATGGCCGCGAATCCGATAGGCGCGGATCAGCATCAGCGCGCGCACGCTGTCCATCACCGCCTGACGCATGGCATCGGGGGTGATGTCCTGCCCTTTCTCGGCGGCCTTGGCGGCGATCTTTTCCATTGCCGCGCCCGCTTCCGCCTTGCTGGCGCCCGGCCATTCGCCCGTCAGCGCCGAGATATTTTCGCCTTGGGGCATGGGTGGCCAGTCGGCGCGCTTCCAGCTTGGGCCGGCGGCTTCGGCGGCGGCATCCTCGGCGCTGTCGCCAAGCGCTGCGAAATAACGGTCCCAGGCCGCATCCACCGCCTTGGGATCACGCGCCCATTGCCCGTGCAATTGCTCGACATAGGTGGCGTTATGGCCTTGCAGGAAGGAAGAGCCGTGGAAATCTTCATTCTTGGGATGGTCGTTCATTTCTATTGCTCCAGCGGGCTCGGCCCGAAGCGGTTGGTGCCGGGCTGTGAGGGGGTCACGGTCCAGACGAAGAAGGTAAGGAAAAAGCGGATGGCCAGTGCGATGCCGGCCGGCTCATGGGCGCGGCTGACCGGGATATTCACCAAAGGCAGCAGCAGCCAGAACCCGCCGCGCCCGATATCGTGAAGCCGGCGTATGGTGACGCAGAGCAGCAGAAGAAGAACCGCCAGCCCGAACAGAAGTGACAGCGGCCCCTTGTTGTAAGGGGCGTTGCTCTGGGGATATTCGAGCACGGCCGCCGCCAGCAGGCCAAGGTTGATAAACAGCAGGAACCACCAGAATTCCGCCCGCCGGGCGCGGACCGAGGCGGCAAAGCGCGGAACGGGCGCGCCGGCAGGCCCCGGGGCTTGCCGGGCGAGGCCGCCGATCCAGCCCTGCGACGGGGGGGAAGGGGGGCTGGTCTCAGGCACAGTGGATCTCGATCATGCGCGCACCGGGATCGTCGCGCGGCTCGGCCATCGCCACCGGTATGACCTGTGCCACGCCGCGCCGTTCCAGCCGGCAAAGCGCGCGCGCGGCGCGGGCTTCGGCATCGGCGGGGGCCGAGGCCGCGTGATAGATCAGCCGCCAGCCGTAATCCCGGCGCGTGACGGTGCGCACCGTCTCGGGCGGTATCGTCGTTGCGCGTGGCAGATTGGTGCTGGCGGGCACGCCGCCGCGCAGGATCTCATCGGTATTGCGCGGCCCGCCCGCGCATGCCGTCAGCGCCAGCAGCGCCGCCGCGATCAGGGCAGGGGGCGCAAGCGACCGGCCCGCCAAGGCGGGAAAGGTCGTGGCCTGATACTGGCGGATCGCGATCATCTTAACCTTCTGCACAAAATTCCCGCATCTTCTATAGGTAGGGTGGCGACGGGGCATGTCAAATCACCAGACCGCGTGGCGGGGCAGCGGGCGGGGCGGGACGGGCGGATCATTCGCGCGCCCCACGGGCTGCGGCATCAAGATGGACGTGAAGACTGACCGCCGAGGCGTGGCGCGCCGGATGGGTCTGCGGCATCGCTTCTTCGGGAAGCTCGGCAGGGTCAAGGATGAACAGGCCGAAATCGACAAAGGCGGCAGGGCCGGTTTCATCCGGCACGCGGCTTGTCACGACAAGCCCGCGCCCGCCGATCACCCGGAAGGGGGCGGCGCTGAGATAGGGGCGTTCCAGATGGGCCAGAACCCCGGCCTCAGGGGCCTGATGCGAGATCATGCAACCGCTTTGCGCGGCATAGGAACGCGACAGTTCCAGCACCAGTTGCCAGCCGCTGTCATGGCTGTAGAAGCGCAGATCGGTATCGTCATCAGTCAGCGTGGCTTCGACATAGGCAAGCTCGTCCGGGAAGTTCTGCACAAGGAAGACATGCTCTTCGATGACTTCCATGAACCGGAAGGAGTCGAAGGTTTCGCCGTCCCTGACGTAAAGCTGCTGGAACTGGGTATCGGCGGTGTAGCGGGCAAGTGACGCCTTGTCCGGTTCGGTGCGGGTCCAGCCCGTCAGCGCGCCATCCCAGTCGGCAGGCATCATCGCCGGGTCGGAACAAAGGTGAACGATCTGCTCCAGCACCTCTGACTGGTCCTGTGCCATTGCGCTGCCCGGCGCGATCGCGCTGGCGGCAGAAACGGCCCATGCTGTCAGGAACAGCTTACGCATTCTGGTTCTCATGTTCATCATGGCGGCGGTTGTGCAGGGGGCGATACGGCGGGAAATCAGGGGCACAGGCGGGGCTTGGGCGGGCCAAGGCGGGCTGCAATGCCTGCAACCGCGCACCGGGCAGCGCGGGGCCACCCGGTGATTGCAAATTCATGTCCGGCCCTGCGCCCACCGATCAGCCCTTGATGGCTTGCAGGACGGCCTCGCCAAGCTGCGCGGGGCTGTCGGCCACCACGATCCCGGCCTTCTTCATGGCCTCGATCTTGGATTCCGCATCACCCTTGCCGCCCGAGACGATGGCGCCGGCATGGCCCATGCGGCGGCCGGGGGGGGCGGTGCGGCCCGCGATGAAGCCGGCGGTGGGTTTCCAGACGCCCTTCTTCTTCATCTCGGCCAGAAACTCGGCGGCCTCTTCCTCGGCCGAGCCGCCGATTTCGCCGATCATGATGATCGATTCGGTTTCCGGGTCGTCAAGGAACATGCGCAGCACGTCGATATGTTCCATCCCCTTGATCGGGTCGCCGCCGATGCCCACGGCCGAGGACTGCCCCAGCCCCACGTCCGAGGTCTGCTTGACCGCCTCATAGGTCAGCGTCCCCGAGCGCGAGACCACGCCGACCGAGCCGCGCTTGAAGATCGATCCCGGCATGATCCCGATCTTGCATTCGCCCGGCGTCATGATGCCGGGGCAGTTCGGCCCGATCAGGGTCGATCTGCTGTCCATCAACGCGCGTTTCACACGCATCATGTCCAGAACCGGGATACCCTCGGTGATGGCCACGATCAGCGGGATTTCGGCGTCGATGGCTTCCAGAATGGAATCGGCGGCGAAGGGCGGGGGCACATAGATCGCCGTCGCCGTCGCCCCGGTCTTCGCCACCGCCTCATGGACCGAGTTGAAGACCGGCAGGCCCAGATGCGTCGTGCCGCCCTTGCCCGGCGTCACGCCCCCGACCATCTTGGTGCCGTAGGCGATCGCCTGTTCGGTGTGGAACGTGCCCTGAGATCCGGTGATCCCCTGGGTGATGACTTTGGTATTTCTGTCGACGAGAATGGCCATGCTGGCACCCCTTCCTGTGTAAATTCGTGATGCCGGTCGGTTCCGGCCCGTCTGCCCCGACCGTGCCGGGGCGTGTTTTCCTAAAGCTTTCTGATCTCCAGCGTGGACAGAAGATCGGTAAGGCGCGCGCCGCCGCTCAGCACGAAGGTCACATCGTCCTTCGCAAATCTGGGCGCGCTGTCGCTGCCACCCGCCCGGCGGTAGCCCTGCGCCTCCAGCGCGGCACCCATCAGCGCCATGGCGGTATAGGCCCGGTTCTTCTGCACCTCGATCCGGCAGGCCAGCCGGTCGTTCTGATCGCTGACCTTGATGGCCCGCAACGGGCCAGGGCCGGGCGGGGCGATCTTGACATATTTGACCGTGCCCAGTTCCTTCAGCGCGGTATAGCCCTGCCGGCGCAGCGATTGCAGCGCGGCGGGGCCTTGCAATTCGCTGGCCACGCAGGCCGCCGTCGCCACCGGGATTTCGGCTGCCAGATCGAATTCGGCCAGATGCTCGCGCGGCATGGCCGAGCCAAGCGAGCCTGCATCAGCGGGCTGGCCCTGCTGTTCGTTGCAGGCGGCAAGGGCAAGCATTGCGGCAAGAAGCGTGACGGCGCGCATCATGCGTTCCTTACCGGCCCGGTTCCGGGGCAGGGGGTCATGCTGTCGTGAACCAGAACGGCCATATCGGCTTTCCTTCATTATCCCTGATCAGGGCCACAGAGCGGCCCGCGATATTATTCCTCGGGCAAGCGGCGGATCAGCGAAACCGCGATCACCTGCGCAGATGTCGTCACATTCAACTGAGCCAGGGGCGGAAATTCCGGGCTGGCCCATGTGATGACCTCGGCATATCCGGCTTCAGGGTTTCCCATCGGACCGCCGATCCTGGCCGGATCAGCGCCAAGGATCGCCGTGGCGCGGCTGTCAATGGCGGCGATCAGCCCAGTGGGGTCATCGTCCTGCGGGCGTATGATGGTCAATGTGCAATTGAGCTCCATTCCGCCGGGCAGAATGGCCGCGGCCACGGCCGTCACGGCGGTCACGCTTGGCGGCTCGGTAAGCATGGTGCTGCGCATGATGATCTTGCCATCGCCCGAGACGCCGGCGATCTCGCTTGATGAAAGACCCATCAGCGCGGCCGGATTGACCGCAGCCTTTCGGTCGCAGGCTGCCAGAAGCTGATCCAGCAGCTGATCGGCAACACCCTCAGCCGAGGCGCTTGGCGGCAGCGCCAGAAGCGCCGCCACCGCAAGGACAGACAGCCGGGCAGGTGCGGGGGCGGCAGGGCGCAAGCGCATCATGGCACGTGCCCTTCGTCGCTGAGTTCCTGCACCTCGGCAAGCTGCTCTCTGGCCCAGGGCTGGTCGCCATGTTCCGACGCATAGGCCAGCAAAAGCACGTAGAACATGTCGATCGGCATTCCGATCATATGCTGAGTGATGGTCAGATCGCCCGGCCCGAAACGGTCCTCGCCTGCTTTTGCGACCTTGTTCATAAGTTTGCTGCGGTTGATATAGTCGCGCCCGCTATCGCTCAGACCGATGGCCACAATGGGCAGGAAGCGGAACTTTCCGATCTGAACGCCCGTGATTTCG
>JAUNTV010000220.1 GCA_030538515.1 Paracoccus sp. (in: a-proteobacteria) | reverse complement strand
AGCTTTCGCGCTCATTTCAGGCGAGCCTCCAGAGCTTCGACACCCGCGCGCGTGATGACCAGGGTATCACGCTTGAGGATATCATAGACATTGGCCCCCATCGAGGGCAGCACATCGACGCCTTCGAGGTTGCGCGCGGCGCGGGCGAAGCCTTCGTTGACTTCGGCACCATCGATCACCAGAACGCGCTTCCAGCCGTTTTCCTTGACCGCTTTCGCAACGGCCGAGGTCTTGGCATCGGCAAGGTTCAGATCCTCGATCACGACCAGCTCGCCCGCCGTGGCTTTCGCCGACAGCGCGTGACGCAGGCCAAGGGCGCGGACCTTCTTGGGCAGGTCGAACGCATGGCTGCGCGAGACCGGGCCCTTGTAGACACCACCCTTGCGGAAGATCGGCGCCTTGCGCGAGCCGTGGCGGGCGCCGCCGGTGCCTTTCTGGCGATAGATCTTCTTGGTCGAATAGCTCACTTCCGACTTGCCAAGCGTCGAATGGGTGCCCTGCTGGGCCTTCGCACGCTGCCAGCGGACGACGCGCTGCAGGATGTCGCCGCGCGGCTCCAGCCCGAAGATCTCGTCCGAAAGCTCGATCGAGCCAGCCTTGCCGGCGTCGAGCTTGATTACATCGAGTTTCATTCCTTGTTCTCCCCTTCCGGAGCGGCGTCGCCCTCGGCGGCCTTGTCGGCCTCGATCGAGGCTTCGGCCTCGGCCAGAGCGGCAGCCTGCGCGGCGGCTTCGGCCTCAAGCGCGGCCTGACGGGCGGCTTCTTCCTCGGCGGCGGCGGCGGCGGCGGCTTCCTCGGCCACGCGCTGCGCTTCCTTCAGCTTCGAACGGGTCGCAGCAGGGATCACCAGCGTTTCAGGCGTCGCCTTCTTGACGGCATCCTTGATGGTGACCCAGCCGCCCTTGGAGCCAGGAACCGAGCCCTTGACCATGATCAGCCCGCGGTCGCTGTCGGTGCGCACGACCTGCAGGTTCTGGGTGGTGACGCGAACGGCACCAAGATGGCCAGCCATCTTCTTGCCCTTGAACACCTTGCCCGGGTCCTGGCACTGGCCGGTCGAGCCATGCGAACGGTGGCTGATCGACACGCCGTGCGAGGCGCGCAGACCGCCGAAATTATGCCGCTTCATCGCACCGGCAAAGCCCTTGCCGATCGAGGTGCCGGCAACATCGACGAACTGCCCGGCGAAATAGTGATCGGCCACGATCTCTTCGCCGACATCGACCAGATTGTCCTCGGACACGCGGAACTCGGCGATCTTGCGCTTGGGCGCGACGCCGGCCTTGGCGAAATGGCCGCGAACCGGGGCCGAGACGCGCTTGGCCTTGGCATCGCCCGCACCCAGCTGAACCGCGACATAGCCGTCCCGATCATTGGTGCGCTGCGCGACGACCTGAAGATTGTCGAGATGAAGAACGGTCACCGGAACCTGGCGGCCATCTTCCAGAAACAGCCGGGTCATGCCCAGCTTCTTGGCGATAACACCTGTGCGCATTGTCGCCCCCTTACACTTTGATCTCGACATCCACGCCAGCGGCGAGGTCGAGCTTCATCAGCGCGTCAACGGTCTGCGGCGTGGGGTCCACGATGTCCAGCAGACGCTTGTGCGTGCGGATTTCCCACTGGTCACGCGATTTCTTGTCGATATGCGGACCACGCAGGACGGTGAATTTTTCGATCTTGTTCGGCAGCGGAATCGGGCCGCGAACGGTCGCGCCGGTGCGCTTGGCGGTGTTGACGATTTCCTGGGTGCTGGCGTCCAGCACGCGGTAATCGAACGCCTTGAGCCGGATACGGATATTCTGGCTTTGCATCAAAGCATCCCTCACTCGGGGATTTCAGTCGAGAGGCTGACGACACACCACGCGGCGCCAGCATCGGACCTTAGGCAGTATAAAAACCGCAAGGCCGCCCCCTTGACGGGCGGCCCCTACGGAAGCAACCGATTCGAACTGATCGGTGGCGATGGGGGCTTATGGCGGTCCTGCGCGCGCCTGTCAAGAGCCGGGGCGGCGCATCAGCGCCCTCGGCAGCATCGCCACGATCCCGACGGCAAGCGAGACAACAGGACCGAGCCCCGCCGTGACGACCCCGATATAACAGGGGATGACACCCCATTGCGGCACATAATGACGCGCGGGGGACATCCAGGCATCACCCCGACGGAATTCGTCGCCCTCACCAAGCCATATTAGATAAAAGATGAAACTCGCCGCGCATGATGCCAGCAACAGCCAAAGAAGACAATGAAGGGCTGGCCTCATCGTGTCACATAGCTTGCCATATGTTCCTGTGCGATTTCATCAACAAGGCCCGATGACAAGCCAAGCCCCCGGCAATTGACCCGAGACACACCAGCCCTCGGATATTTCCTCCCGCCGCTCAGCCAGTTTCCGGCCAGATAGATCCTGCAAGCTTGCGGCAAACGCAACCGGCTGTTCGCCATCATATTCCAACGAACATCCACATATGAGCCCGCACAGGCGCATTCCTGAATGATCTGATCAGCGCACGGGCATCACAATACGCGACATCAAATACCGGCATTATATAACCTCGCCCCACAAAACAGCCCCAGGCGCCTTCTTCTGTCCTCAAATATCCCCGCCGGAGGCACCCGACCTTCCCGCAGGCGGGGCATCGCATGAAGCCCCCCAACAGAAACAGCCCCCGCCACGCGCCTGTCCGCAACCTGATACGAACCGCCGCGGCACCCCATGCAACCGCCTTCACGGATAACTGCGCGCGCCCCGGGATCTCAACCCGATGGGGGCAACCGGCGCGACCATGCCCCCCGGCAGGTGGCAGGCGCGAAGCCGCAATTCCTGCGGCTGGCGGCACCGGGGAATGTTGCTCTCTTCCCATGGCCATGATATGGGTGCCGCTGGGGAAACTCTAACCCCTCGATGGTTAACGTCTGAAGGAACATGCCATGTCAGTGACCGTTACGGCGGCCGATTTCGCCGCAGCCAATGGTGCCGCCAATTTTTCGAACACGACGGTCAGCGTCTCGCCCACTGGTGGCGAGACCCTTGAGATCACGACCGAGGTCATGGCAAACGGCCGCATCGGCCAGGCCACTGTCTCGGGCGGAAGCTCGCTGATCGAAATCCGGGGCAGCAACGCGAACGTCGCTGGCGGGACACATATCGGCAGCATCACCTATAAGTTCGAAGATAACACTTCTGACGGCACCGTCGATCCGCCCGGCGCGCAGCAGGTGGGTGCCGAAGGCGTGAGCTTCCGTATCCAGAACATCTATGGCGGCAGCAATACCGCCCGCTGGATGGATCAGATCACGATCACCGCCTATGACTACGACGGCAACCCCATCCCCGGTGCCGTTTCGGCAACCTCGGCGAATACCACCTATCCCTCAAGGGCGGCCACGGTCACGACCGGCAGCAATGGCAGCGTCACGATTACCGGCGCGCTGAATACCAACAACAGCGTCTCCTATGCCGATATCAAGATCAACGAAAGCGGTGATTACAATGTCGCCTATTACGTGATCTCCTATGGCAATGGCGGAACGGGTGCTGCCTCGGCACCGAATATCTATATCGGCCCCGTCACCTATACGCCCACCGCCATCCCCTGCTTCCTGCGCGGCACGTTGATCGAAACCGACCGTGGCCCCGTCGCAGTCGAATATCTCGGCCCCGGCGATCTGGTCCTGACCCGCGACAACGGGCTTCAGCCGATCCGCTGGATCGGTTCAAGCCGGCTGAGCGCATCGATGCTGACGGATAACCTGCGCCCGATCCGCATCGCCGCTGGCGCATTGGCCCAAGACATCCCCTCGGCCGACCTTCTCGTCAGCCCACAGCACAGATGCCTTGTCCGCTCGCGGATCGCGCAGAAGATGTTCGGCACCGATGAGGTTCTGGTCGCGGCCAAGCAGCTTTGCCAGATCGACGGCATCGATATCGCCCATGATCTGACCGAGGTGGAATATTTCCACTTCCTGTTCGACCAGCACGAGATCGTCTTCTCGAACGGTGCCGAAACCGAATCGCTTTATACCGGCCCCGAGGCCTTGAAGGCCCTTGGCAGGGCCGCCCGACAGGAAATCTTCGCGATCTTCCCCGAACTGGCAGATCGCGACTATAACCCGGTCGCGGCGCGCAGCCTGACCTCGGGGCGGATGGGCCGCAAACTGGCGGTTCGCCACGCCCAGAACGGCAAGGCGCTGATCAACTGACAGCGCCGGAACGGCGATGATCCATAAGGCCGCGCCCGTTGCGCGGCCTTTTTGCTGCCCGGAATGTTCCGCCCGCCCCCGTTTGCCCGCGCCAGCGGCTGACGCGCTGCCGATTTCGGCACGGTGGCTCCGGGCGCGGGTGAACCGGCAGCTTTCCGGGGCGGCCTTGCAACGCCGCCAGGCCTCCGGCAAGGAACGGGCCCGGCCATATCCTGTGGATCGTTCCGAAGCGCAGCCTGACGCGCGGATTTGCATCCCGGCAGGGCACCGGTCTAGGCTGGCAGGGCCGGTAATCTTCTACCGGTGTCTGTCATCAACGTCTCACCCCCAAGCGAGGACGCGACCATGCCGAAACCCGACAAGCCCGATCTGGCCCGCCTTTACGGAAGCAGCGAACGCCAGAGATATGATGCCATGCATGATGCCTCATTCTCGAACCCCGGCCCGCAAAATCAGGGGCTGATGCGGATGAACCCCAATTCCAACATGCCGCCGCCTACGGATAAGGGGGTGGTTCAGCCCTTCTGGTATTCCTTCGACCTGACCCATCGCCGCGTGCAGGAAGGCGGCTGGACCCATCAGGTCACCACGCGCGAACTGCCGGCCTCGACCGATATGGCCGGGGTGAACATGCGTCTGACCAAGGGCAGCATCCGCGAACTGCATTGGCATCTGGCCGATGAATGGGCGATCATGCTTTCGGGGCGGGCGCGGGTGACGCTGTTCACACCTGCCAACGAGATCTTCATCGACGATGTAGGCGAAGGCGATCTGTGGCTGTTTCCCGCCGGGATGCCCCATTCCATTCAGGCGCTTGGCGATGAAGGCTGCGAGTTTCTGCTGGTCTTCAATCAGGGCGATTTTTCCG
>JAUNTV010000219.1:2458-5133 GCA_030538515.1 Paracoccus sp. (in: a-proteobacteria) | reverse complement strand
ATCCGCCGCCGAGGTCGCGGCCGGCATTCGCGGCTTCAATGCCCTGCCCGTGGGCGGCCCGATCCCCCGGCCCGATCTGATCATCGTCGCGCGCGGCGGCGGCAGTCTGGAAGATCTGTGGGGGTTCAACGAAGAAATCGTCGTGCGCGCGGCGGCGGAAAGCGCCATTGCGCTGATCTCGGCGGTGGGGCATGAAACCGATACCACACTGATCGATTTCGCCGCCGATATGCGCGCGCCCACGCCCACAGCCGCCGCCGAAATGGCCGTGCCCGTGCGCCGCGATCTGGGCTTGCAGCTTCAGCAGGCGCGGCTGCGCATGACCGGCGCGATGGCGCAGCGCCAGGACCGGCTGGCGCAGCGGCTGATCGATCTGACCCGCGCGCTTGGCCGCCCGCAGGCATTGACGGAACCGGCCCGCCAGCGGCTGGATTTCAGGGGCGGCGCGCTGGAACCGGCCTTGCGCAACCTGACCCATCGCCGCCGGGACCGGCTGGCGGGCCTGAGGCTTGGCCCGGCGCTTCTGTCGCGCGCGACCGAGCGCGCCGAAATCGCGCTGCGCAATCTCGCCCGTCATCTGGACAGCGCGGGTCGTGCCGGCGCGGATCGCCGCCGCGACCGCTTCACCGCCCTTGCCGCGCGGCTGGAAAACGGGCGCCTGCGTCTTCTGGCCGAAACGCGGCGTCAGCTCCGCGACGGCCGCGCGCGCCTGCTGCAACTGGCCGAACGCCAGCAATCCGCCATGGCGCGCGCCATCGCGCAGCGCGCCGAGGCGCTGGAAGGGCTGGACCGGATGCGCGCCTCGCTTGGTTATCACCAGACGCTGGCGCGGGGGTTCGCGGTGGTCCGCGATGACGCGGGAAATGTGATCACAAATGCGAAAGCCGCCGACAAGGCCCGGAAACTGCTGATCGAATTCGCCGATGGCACGCTGCCCGCGCGGTCTGACAGCGACCCTCAGGGTGCGTTGTTCTGATCGTCGTCGGGCGGCTTGGGGCGGTCATCCCATTCCGATGACAGGATGCGTTCGGCATCGCCCTTGGGATCGTCATATTGCCGCGTCTTGAGCGACCACAGAAACGCCACCAGCCCGCCCGCGCCAAGCAGGATAGAGACCGGGATCAGAATGACCAGGATCTCCATCAGCGCAGCCTTAACGCGTTCAGCGTGACCGTGATCGACGACAGCGACATCGCCAGCGCGGCCATCAGGGGCGTGGCAAACCCGGCAAGCGCGATCGGCACGGCCACGACATTATAGCCGAACGAGATGACGAAATTCTGCTTGATCCGCCGCCGCGCGACCACCGCCATATCAAGCGCACCGGCCACCGCGCCCAGATCCTTGCCCATCAGCACGATATCCGAGGCCACGCGCGCCGCATCCAGCGCCGATGCCGGCGAGATCGAGACATGGGCACGGGCGAGCGCCGCAGTATCGTTCAGCCCGTCGCCCACCATCAGCACCTTCGCGCCCGCGCCGGCGAGACCCGCGATGGCGGCTTCCTTTTCCTGGGGGGTGATGCCGGCCTGAAACGCATCAATGCCCAGATCGGCGGCCGCGCGCGCGACCGCAGGCGCGGTATCGCCCGAAAGCATCAGCACGCGCTTGCCCTGTGCGCGCAGCGCGGCCACGCATTCCGCAGCCCCCGGACGCAGCGCATCGGCGAATTCCAGAAGCACCGGGTCCGCGCCCTCGATCGCCAGAACGCTGACCGGGCCAGCGGCGGCAGCGGGCACATCCGCCCCCGCCCAATCCGCGCGGCCAAGGCGGATGCGGCGGCTTTGCCATTCCGCTTCCACACCGAAGCCGGGGACCTCGCGGATGTTTTCCAGATCCACCGGCGCGACCCCTTCGGCTTTCAGCGCCGTCGCCAGCGCGCGCGACAGGGGATGGCCCGAGCCATCGGCAAGCGCCAGTGCCGCGCCCTGCAGGCCATCAGGCAGGGGCGTCAGGCTGACCAGTTCCGGCTGGCCCATGGTCAGCGTGCCGGTCTTGTCGAAGGCCACGGTATCGACCTCGGCCAGACGTTCCAGGGCCGTGCCCTCCTTGATCAGAAGCCCGCGCCGGAACAGCTTGCCCGAGGCCGCCGTGACCACCGCAGGCACCGCCAGCCCAAGCGCGCAGGGACAGGTGATGATCAGCACCGCCGCCGCCACATTGATCGCCAGCCGCCAGTCGCCGGTCGCATAGACCCAGCCGATGAAGCTGGCGAACGCCAGCAGATGCACCGCAGGCGAATAGCCGCGCGCCGCGCGTTCCGCCAGCGAGGCATAGCGCCCGCGCGAGGCTTCGGCATGGGCGACCAGATTGGCCAGCCGCGACAGCGAACTGTCGCGCCCCGCCGCCGTCACGCGCAGATCCAGCGGGCCGGTCAGGTTCACCTCGCCCGCCGAAAGCATGGCCCCCGGCCCGGCCTGCACGGGCAGGCTTTCGCCGGTCAGAAGCGAGCGGTCGATCTCGGACATGCCGGAAATCACCGCGCCATCAGCGGCGACGCGCGCGCCGGGACGGATGCGGATCACGTCGCCCGGGCGCAGATCGGCGACCGCGACCACGCGCTCGGCCCCGTCTTTCAGCAGAACCGCGCGGGGCACTTCAAGGGCGGTCAGTTCCTCGGCGGCAGAGCGCGCGACGGCGCGGCTGCGATAATCCAGATAACGCCCGATGAGCAG
>JAUNTV010000219.1:0-2448 GCA_030538515.1 Paracoccus sp. (in: a-proteobacteria) | reverse complement strand
GAAAGAAGCACAGCATCACGGCCGCGTCGAAATAGGCGTGCCGGCCCGAATGCAGCGTTTCAAACAGCGAGATCGCCGAGGCCAGGATCAGCGCCAGCGAGATCGGCACATCCATGCCAAGCCGGCCGGCGCGGATGCTGGCCCATGCGCTTCTGAAGAAGGGCTGGCCTGCGAAAATCACCGTGGGCAGGGCGATCACGGCGGAAATCCAGTGGAACATGTCGCGCGTGGCGCCTTCGGCCCCCGACCAGACGGCGACCGACAGGATCATGATATTCATCATCGCAAAGCCCGCGACACCCATCCGCATCAGGATGTCGCGCCCCTGCCGGTCCGCCGCCGATGAACTGAGCGCCGAGGCGTCAAGCTCATGCGCCTCGTAGCCGATGCCTGCAAGGATGGGGATGAAATCCTCGGCCCGCATTCCCGGCGCGTCGATCATCACGCGGCGCAGCGTCAGATTGACGCGCGCCTTCTTCACCCCGGGCTCGGCCAGAAGCGCGCGTTCGACATCCGTGATGCAGGTGGCGCAATGGGCGGTGGGCAGGGACAGGACCAGATCGCCCGCCATCGCGCGTTCGGCCACATGGCCCGCAAGGGGGGCTGCGTCGCAGGCGGGGCATGCGCTCAGCCTTGGGGAATAGTCGCGTTCGGCGCTGAAATCGGTCATGTCAGCCCTTTACCATGCTGCCCGGATAGCCCGCCAGACGCTGGCGGAACAGCGTGCCATCGGGCGCGCGCGCTTCCAGATGCACCACCCATGCGCCCGGCGCGAGCGGCAGATCCGCCACCCAGAGATCGCCCTGATAGCGCATCTCGGGCGTCACGTCATCGCGTTTCTGGGTCGGGCGGCTGACCGTGACCTGAAGGGTCTGCACCGGCGCGGGCCGGCCTTCGGCATCCGATATCCTCAGCCGCAACTGGCCATCGGCGTAAACCGGTTCCGCCCGCCAGCCAAGCGCTTCCTGTGCCGCGCGCTCGCGGTCGAAATTCTGCGAGGCGACATAGGAATTGGGCGTCTCAAGCCCCGGAAAGCTGCGCACCGCCGTCACCGCCATGAAGATATTGACGCAGATGATCACCCCGAAAAGCGCCACCACCACCCCCAGCATCGAGCGCCCCCGCAGCGGCCTGTTCCCCGTCAGCAACAGGAAGGGCGCGAAGAAGATGGCCGCGATTGCCAGCATCAGCACAAGGGCAAGAACGGGCGGCGCAAGGGTGATCCCGAACAGGGTCATGCTGCTTATTCCTTTCCGTGAAAGATCGTGGCGACGGTGGATTGCCGCCCCGCATTATCGCTGACCACAAGGTCGATGGTGCTGGTCTCGATGGTGGCAAGGCGGGATTGCGGCGCGGCGGTCAGATAGACGCGCAGCGTCGCGGTCTGATCGGCGGGGACCTCGATCCGGGTGGTCTCGACGCCCTCGATGCGCAGTTCGGTATCCGGCAGGGCCGTGCCATCGCGCGTGGTCGCGCTGACCGAGAAGGCCGTCACCTCATGCTGCTTGTTGCGCAGGCGCAGCTCATAGGTGTTGCGGATCGCGCCATCGGCAAGGGTGACATAAAGCGGGTTGCGCACCGGCGTCACGTTCAGATCGAAGGGCGAGCGCATGAAAAGCGCCACCACCAGCCCCACCCCGATCGCCGACCAGAGCGTGAAATAAAGCAGCGTGCGCGGGCGCAGCACATGGCGCAGCAGCGATTTCCCCTCATTGCCGATGCGCTCGGCGGTTTCGTCGCGCAGCGCCATGTAATCGATCAGCCCGCGCGGCTTGCCGATACGCGCCATCACATCGTCGCAGGCATCGATGCACAGCGCGCAGGTGATGCATTCAAGCTGCTGGCCATCGCGGATATCGATCCCCATCGGGCAGACGTTCACGCAGGCGAAGCAATCGATGCAATCGCCCTTGGCCCCGGCAGGCGTGTCGGATTTCGTGGCCTCGCCCCGCGCGATCTTGCCGCGCGGCTCGCCCCGCCATTCGCGGTAAGCGACGGTCAGCGTGTCCTCGTCCATCATGGCGCCCTGAATGCGCGGCCAGGGGCAGGCATAGACGCAGATCTGTTCGCGCATGAAGCCGCCGAAGATGAAGGTGGTCGCGGTCATCACGCCGATGGTGGCGTAAGCCACGGGATGGGCCTGCCCGGTCAGCAGATTGCCCAGAAGCGTGGGCGCATCGGTGAAATAAAACACCCAGGCCCCGCCGGTGAGCAGCGCGATCAGCAGCCAGATCGTCCATTTCGTCAGTCTGAGCCGCAGCTTGCGCGCATCCCAGCCCGACCGCCAGAGCCGGATCTGCGCGTTGCGGTCGCCCTCGATCCAGCGTTCGACATGGACGAAAAGATCCGTCCAGACGGTCTGCGGGCAGGCATAGCCGCACCAGACCCGCCCGAGCGCCGAGGTGAACAGGAACAGCCCCAGACCGGCCATGACCAGAAGGCCCGCGA
>JAUNTV010000218.1 GCA_030538515.1 Paracoccus sp. (in: a-proteobacteria) | reverse complement strand
CCATCGCCGACCAGCCGATGAGCTGCGTGGCGCTTGGCACCGGCAAGGCGCTGGAGTTCGAAAAGCAGCTTCGCCACGTCATCGATTACGACAGCTAAGGCAGGGCCGGCGCGATGGCCCGCAAGGGTTACGATTTCGCCACTCCGGTGCGCCGCATCCTGGTCGGGCTGACCGGCGTTTTCCTGCTGTCGCTGTTTCTGTTCTGGCGCATCGACAGCCCGCGGGCCGAGGCAATGCGGTCCGATTTCATCGACCGCTTCGTGCCCGGCTTCGAATGGGCGATGGTGCCGGTGACGCGGGTGACGCGCATGGTGTCCAGCCTGCAAAGCTATTCGCGCATCTATGAACAAAATCAGGAACTGCGCCGGGAATTGCGCGAGATGGAGCGCTGGAAGGAAGCCGCCGTCCAGCTTGAGCAGCAAAACGCCAAGCTGCTGGCGCAGAACAATGTGCGCATCGATCCCAGCCTGACCTCGATCACAGGGGTGGTGCTGACCGACAGCGGCACCGTGTTTCGCCAGTCGGTGCTTCTGAACGTGGGGCGGCGTGACGGGGTGGTCGATGGCTGGGCGGTGATGGACGGGCTGGGGCTGGTCGGGCGGATCTCGGGGGTGGGGGATCGCACCAGCCGGGTGATCCTGCTCAGCGATCCTTCGTCGCGGATACCGGTTCTCGTGCAGCCCTCGGGCGAGAACGCACTGCTGACCGGCGACAACTCGACCCTTCCGACGCTGGATTTCATCGAACGCCCCGAGAATGTCCGCCCCGGCGACCGCGTGGTCAGTTCGGGCGACGGCGGCGTGTTTCCGCCCGATATCCTGATCGGGCAGGTGGTCACCAGTTCGGACGGGCGGCTGCGGCTCAGGATGGCGGCGGATTACGGGCGGCTGGAGTTCCTGCGCGTGCTGCGCAGCCACGCGGCCGAGCAGCTGCACGATGGCAGCGCGCTGATCCTGCCGCCCGAGCCGGGGCTGATCGGCCCGCAACTTCCCGCAGCCCCCGCCGCGCGCCCCGATCCGCCCGCCCCCGGCCTTGCCCCCGGCCCCGGCCCGACATGAACGACCGCTGGAAGCGCACCCGCCTGATCGCCATCGCGGCCTATACGGGCATCGGGCTGGCCACGCTTTTCTTCCGGCTGATGCCGCTCAGCCCCGGCGCGCCGGGCCTGCCGGGGCCCGATGTGATGCTGGCGCTGACCTTCGCCTGGGTGCTGCGCAGGCCCGACCAGCTTCCGGTGGCGATCATCGTCGCCATGGCGCTTGTGGGGGATTTCATGCTCAGTCGCCCGCTTGGACTGTGGAGCTTCTTCATCCTTGCCGCCACCGAATTGCTGCGCCCGCGCGCGCAAAGATGGGCCGATCAGGCATTCGTGTTCGAATGGCTGCGCGTGGCGCTGCTTATCGGCTTGATGCTGATCGGCTACCGGTTGATGATGATGCTGTTCCTGCTGCCGGTGCCGGCGTTCGGGCCGGTCATCCTGCAATGGCTGGCGACGGTGGCCGCCTATCCGCTGATGGTGCTGGTCCTGCACTGGACGGGCATCCGCCGCCTGACCCCGGCAGAACTTGAAATGATGGTGCATTGATGCGCAAGTCTCCGAAAGATGTCATCGACAGTGCCCGCACGATCTCGCGCCGGGGTGTGATGCTGGGGGCCATTCAGGCCGCCGTGATCGGCACGCTTGCCTGGCGGCTGCATTCGATGCAGGTGGAACATGCGGCGGAATACCGGATGCTGTCTGACGGCAATTCGATCAAGTTCCGCCTGCTGCCGCCGGTGCGCGGGCTGATCCATGACCGCCACGGCACCGTCATCGCCAGCAATGAACAGAATTACCGTGCCACCATCACCCGCGAACTGGCCCGCGACGTGCCCGATGTGATCGCGCGGCTGCGCCATCTCGTGCCCATGTCGGATGCCGAGGCCGATGAGCTTCTGGCCAATATCCAGCGCCGCAGCGCCATCACCCCGGTCAGCATCCGCGATCACCTGAGCTGGGCCGAGTTTTCCTCGATCGCGGTGAATGCGCCTGCCCTGCCCGGTGTCCAGCCCGAATCCGTTCTGTCGCGGGTCTATCCGCGCAAGGGCGATTTCGCGCATGTTCTGGGCTATGTCGGGCGGGTGTCGGATTACGATCTCTCGAAGATGGAAAACCCCGATCCGGTGCTGATGCTGCCGGAATTCCAGTTCGGCAAGGTCGGTGTGGAAAGCAAGCTGGAATCGCTTCTGCGCGGCAAGGCCGGTATCCGCAAGGTCGAGGTGAACGCCGCCGGGCGCGAGATGCGCGAGCTTTCCCGGCAAGAGGGGCAGCAGGGCGCGACCGTGCAGATGACGCTGGACGCGGGCCTGCAAAACTACGCCACGCAGCGTCTGGGGGACGAATCCGCCGCCGCCGTGGTCATGGATGTGACCAATGGCGATATTCTGGCCATCGCCTCGAACCCGGTGTTCGATCCCAATCTTTTCGTGCGCGGGATCTCGCTGGCCGATTATCGCGCGCTGATGGATCACGACCACCGCCCGCTGGCCGACAAGACGGTGCAGGGGGTCTATCCGCCCGGCTCGACCTTCAAGATGGTGACGCTGCTGGCCGCGCTGGAATCAGGGATCATCAACGAAAATACCGGCTATTACTGCAATGGCGGGCTGGATATGGGCGGGCGGCGCTTCCATTGCTGGAGCCGGGGCGGGCATGGCCATGTCAGCGCCATCGCCAGCCTCGCGCGGTCCTGCGATGTCTATTACTACGAGGTCGCCCGCGCCGTCGGCATCGACCGTATCGCCGAGATGGCGCGCCGGCTGGGGATCGGGGTGGAACATGACCTGCCCATGTCGGCCATCGCCACCGGCATCGCGCCCGACCGCGAATGGAAACGCGCGCGCTATGACAAGCCATGGGTGCCGGGCGATTCGCTTAACGCGTCGATCGGGCAGGGTTTCGTGCTGGCCTCGCCCTTGCAACTGGCGGTGATGACGGCGCGGCTGGCCACCGGGGTCGAGGTCAAGCCCCGCCTGGTGCGCGCCATCGACGGCGTGCCCGAACCCGTCGCCCCCTTCAACGATCTGGGCCTGAACGAGCGTCACCTGCGCACTGTCCGGCGCGGGATGGATGCGGTGATGAACTCTGCCAGCGGGACGGCGGCGCGGTCGCGCATCGTGCCCGAGGAATGGCGCATGGCCGGCAAGACCGGCACGTCACAGGTGCGCAATATCACCGCGGCCGAACGCGCGCGCGGCGTCACCCGCAACGATCAACTGCCCTGGAACCGCCGCGATCACGCGCTTTTCGTCTGCTATGCCCCCTATGACGCGCCGAAATATGCGGTCTCGCTGGTGGTCGAACATGGCGGCGGCGGATCGACCGCGGCGGCGCCCCTGGCGCGCGACATCCTGCTTTACGCGCTGGCGGGCGGTGTGCCGCCCCTGTCGGCCTATCCCGACGGGCAGCGCGGCGAAATCGAGGAAATGCACCGCAATATGCGCCTGATCGCCCCCGTGGCGACATCGGGCAATGTGAAGGTGCGGGCGTGAGCTATCTTGACTACAAGGTCGCCGAGACCCCGCGCGGCATCCGCAAGCTGTTCGCGCTGAACTGGCCGCTTGTCTTCCTGCTGGCGGCGGTGTCCTCGGCGGGTTTTCTGATGCTTTACTCCATCGCTGGCGGAAACGCCGATATCTGGGCGCGCCCGCAGATGGAACGCTTCGCCGCCGGCATGACCCTGATGATCGGCCTTGGCTTCGTGCCGATCTGGTTCTGGCGCGGGATTTCGGTCGCGGCCTATGTGGTCTGCCTGCTCTTGCTGGTGGCGGTGGATCTGTTTGGCCATATCGGCATGGGGGCGCAGCGCTGGCTGGATCTGGGGCCGATCAAGCTGCAACCCTCCGAGCTGATGAAGGTGGCGCTTGTCCTGCTGCTGGCGGCCTATTACGACTGGCTGGACATCGGCAAGGTCTCGCGCCTTATCTGGGTGCTGATCCCGGTGATCCTGATCCTGATCCCGACCGCATTGGTGCTGCAACAGCCCGATCTTGGCACCTCGATCATGCTGCTGATGGGGGGCGGGATCGTGATGTTCGCCGCTGGCGTCAGCCTGTGGTATTTCGGTGCCGTCATCGCCGCCGGTGTCGGCGTGGTCTGGGCGGTGATGGCCAGCCGGGGCACGCCCTGGCAGCTTCTGCATGACTATCAGTTCCGCCGCATCGATACCTTCCTTGACCCCACGCAGGACCCGCAGGGCGCGGGCTACAACATCATTCAGGCGCAGATCGCGCTTGGCTCGGGCGGGTGGTCGGGGCGCGGCTTCATGGAGGGCACCCAGTCGCGCCTGAACTTCCTGCCCGAGAAGCACACCGATTTCATCTTCACCTCGCTGGCCGAGGAATTCGGCTTCGTCGGCGCGGGCTCGCTTCTGCTGCTTTATACGCTGATCGTGGGCTTCTGCCTTTACTCGGCGCTGACCAACCGCGACCGCTTCGCCAGCCTGCTGACCATCGGCGTGGCGGGCACGTTCTTTCTGTATTTCGCGATCAACATGGCCATGGTGATGGGGCTTCTGCCGGTCGTGGGCGCGCCCCTGCCACTGGTCAGCTACGGGGGCACGGCGATGATGATCCTGCTGATGGCCTTTGGCATCGTGCAATCCGCCCATGTCCACAGGCCGCGCTGATGCGGGTGCTTTTCGCCGCCGACGGATGGGAAAAATGGGCCGCCCCCCTGCGCGCCGCCTGCCCCGAGGCCGAGTTCCTGCTGCACGCCGCGCCCGACAGCGTGGATGCGATCATCTATGCACCGAACGGGCCGGGCTGCGATTTCGCGGCTTACCCCTCGGCGCGGCTGGTGCAAAGCCTCTGGGCGGGGGTCGAACGCATCGCGCCCGATCCCGCGCTGACCCAGCCGCTGGCACGCATGGTCGATCCGGGGCTGGCGCAGGGCATGATCGATTACTGCGCGGGCTGGGTTCTGCGCGCGCATCTGGGCATGGATGATTATGCGCAGGACGGGAAATGGCGTCATGACAGCGCGCCGCCCCTTGCCCCGGATCGCCGCGTCACCCTGCTTGGCGCGGGCGCGCTTGGTCAGGCGGTGGCGCGCGCGCTGGCGGGGCTGGGGTTTGACGTGGCCACATGGTCGGCATCCGGC
>JAUNTV010000217.1:3870-5140 GCA_030538515.1 Paracoccus sp. (in: a-proteobacteria) | reverse complement strand
ACGCTGATTTCCTATCCTTCCACCGATTACTTCAGCGACGGGCCGGGCGTGCTTCTGGGCTGCTATTCCTGGGGCGCCGCCGCCTATCAGTTCAGCGCCATCGCGCCCGATGAACGCATCACCCGCGCGCTGGAATTCGGCGCGCAGATCCACCCGCAATATGAGCAGGAATTTTCCAGCGGCGTCTCGGTCGCGTGGCACCGGGTGCCCTGGGTTCTGGGCTGCTATGGCATCTGGCGCGATGCCGATGCCCACCGCGAGGATGCCTTGCAGATGGATCAGCGCACCCTGATGGCGGGCGAACACCTTTCCGATCTGCCGGCATGGCAGGAAGGCGCGATCCTTTCGGCGCTGAATGCCGTGAAACGGCTGCATGCCCATGTCACGGGCGCGCAAGCCGCCACTCAGGCCGGGGGGAATTAACCATGATGCGTTCCGTTTTCATGACCGTCGCCTTCCTGTCGGTGGGCACCGTCGCCGCCGCGCAGGATTTTGTGCAAAGCGCAACCGCGCCGCGGCTTCCCCAGACCGAGGGGGCGGCGATCTATCACGCCATCTGCTCGGGCTGTCATATGCCTGATGGTCAGGGCGCGATCGGGGCCGGGGCCTATCCGGCGCTGGCGGGCAATGAGATGCTGGAAGGGCCGGATTACCCGATCTTCATGATCACCCATGGCCAGAAGGCGATGCCGCCCCTTGGCGACTACCTGGATGACGCCCAGATCGCGGCGGTCGTGAACTATATCCGCCACAACCTCGGTAATGACTTCGAGGGCGAGACCACGCCCGGCGATGTGGCCGCAGCGCGTTGAGGCATCGGCAGGGGCGGGCCTTCGCCCCTGTTTCCTTTCATGATGAAAACAAAGGAAGATATCATGTTCAAAGCCATTCTTTTCGCGGCCATCGCCGCCGCCCCCCTTGCCGTTTCCGCTGATGAGGTGATCCGCCACGCCATCCCGGATTCCGATTTCCCGATTGCGCAGGCGGTGGAAATCCCCGCCGGCAAGGCCACGGTTTACGTCAGCGGCGCCGTGCCATCCATGGCCGATCCGGCCGGTGATCCGGCCTCGCCCGAGGCATGGGGGAATATGGAGGTCCAGACCGTCAGCGTGCTGGAAGGCATAAAATCCACGCTGGAGCGGCTGGATCTGGGCATGGGCGATGTCGTCAAGATGCAGGTCTTTCTGGTCGCGCCAGATGGGGAACCCGTTGATTTCGCGGGCTTCATGTCGGGCTATACGCAGTTCTTCGGCACACCGGACCAGCCCAA
>JAUNTV010000217.1:0-3860 GCA_030538515.1 Paracoccus sp. (in: a-proteobacteria) | reverse complement strand
CCAACCTGCCGGCGCGTTCGGCCATGGTGGTCGATGCGCTCGTGCATCCGAACTGGCTGGTCGAGATCGAAGTCACCGCCGTCCGGCCCTGACGGGATGCGCCTGATCCGGGGCCGCCCCCGGATCAGGCCAGAAGGGCATCCAGCCTTGCCGCGCAGATGAAGTCGTTTTCGGTCAGCCCGCCCGCCGCATGGGTGGTGAAGCTGACCACGCAATAGCCCCAGCCGAAGCGGATATCGGGGTGATGGCCATGGCGGTTCCCCAGCCATGCGGCCAGATTTGCCATCTCGACCGCTTTGGCGAAGCCTTTGAATTCGAAACGCTTTTCAATGGTCGTGGCAGGGTCGTTCAGCACCCAGCCATCCAGATCACCCATCATCGCGCGGGCCTGAGCGGCGCTTATCGGCGGGGTGTCGCCCGAACAGGGCACGCAAGCGCGCCCGGCCAAAGGGGGGTTTGTCATGATCTTTTCCTTTCAGCGCGGTCAGACCCAGCCGGTGATATTGTCACGGATGACGTTCATCATCACTTCGATATGATCCGGCTCGGCGTTAAGGCATGGAATATAGGTGAAATTCTTTCCGCCCGCGTGCAGGAAAGCCTCGCGGATCTCGCCGTTGATCTCTTCCAGTGTCTCGATGCAATCCGATGCGAAGGCGGGCGAGATCACGGCGATATCATCATGCCCCTGCCGCGCCAGATCGGCCACATGCTCGACCGTATAGGGGCGCAGCCATTCCTCATTGCCGAAAACCGACTGGAAGGTGGTGTCGATGCTGTCCGCGTCCCATCCAAGGCGTTCGCGCAGCAGCCGCGTGGTTTTCTGGCACTGGCAGTGATAGGGGTCGCCCTGCGTCAGATAGCGTTGCGGCATGCCGTGATAGCTGGCGACCAGTTTCGCGGGGCGATGCGCGCCAAGGGTTCGGGTGACGCTGGCGGCAAGGGCCGCGATGTAATCGGGGCGGTCGAAATAGGGCTCGACCGTGCGCACTGCCGGCTGCCATGTCTGTTCCATCAGCGCACGGAAAAGCTGGTCATTCGCCGTGGCCGAAGTGGCACCGGCATATTGCGGATAAAGCGGCAGAAAGACGATCCGCCGGCAGCCCGCCTTGGTCATCCGGTCCAGCACGTCATGGGTGGATGGGTTGCCGTAGCGCATGCAGAAATCGACCATGACCCGATCGCCCCATTCCCCGGACGCGCGCGCGCCAAGGGCCTGCGCCTGTTCGCGCGTGATGGTCATCAGGGGGCTTTCGTTCTTTTCCTCGTTCCAGATCAGCTTGTAATTCGCGCCCGAGGTGAAGGGCCGCTTGCTCAGCACGATGCCTTGCAGGATCGGCTGCCATTTCCATGATGGCAGGTCGATCACCCGCTTGTCGGACAGGAATTCGTTCAGATAGCGACGCATCGACCAGTAATCATAGCCGTCAGGCGTGCCCAGATTGGCGATCAGGATGCCGGTTTTTCCGGGCGGAATGGCGGGGTGGTTCGCGGGGGCGTGGCTTTGGGTCATGGGTTCCTCGGCTTCAGGGCCTCGGCCAGCGGCAGCTTTGCCGAACCGGGGCGGAGTGGCTTCTGCTGGCCGGGATCGGGGGCCCAACCGGTCAGGAAAATCATGTCGAAAGTGGCGATGATCCGTGCCGGATCGGCGGGATCGGGGTGGGTTTTAGCGTAATCCGCGGCGGCGCGCGCGAAGATCCCGCGGGCAGAGGGGTGGCGGATGCGGTCACTCAGCGCGTTGGTTTCGCCCATGGCGCGCAGGTCGGCGGCAAGGTGGAACAGGTCGCGGTAACTGAACCGCAAGGGCAGGTGATCGGCCACCGGCAGCGCCAGCCCGGCGCGGCCGATCAGCCCGCCAAATGCGCGGATCTCGCCCATCGGCAGCAGGCGCGGGGACAGCCCGCCCGTCACGGCGATCTCGGCGCGCGTCAGCACGTCGCGCAGCTCATGCAGGGTTTCACCGCCCGGAAATACCGCGATGAAAAGCCCGTCAGGTCGCAGCGCGCGGGCCGATTGCACGATCTGGCCCACCGGGTCCTCGGCCCAGTGCAGCCCCATGGCATGGATGACCAGATCAAGGTCTTCGGGCAGGTCCAGAACCTCGCTGTCGTCGCAGATATGGGCGGATGGATAAGATTGTCGCCATATTTCCGGCCAGGGCGTGACGATTCCGATGCGCGTAAAGCTTCTGTTAATCTCCGAGAGCCTATCGTGAACCTCGTCAAGCGCGATTCGATGCAGGGGCTCGGCCAGCCCGATGCGTCGGGCGCGGGCACGGTGAAGGCGCAGCGCCGCCCGGTCTGTCAGCCGGGGCGGGCTTTGGTCAGGGGGAAAGGGGGCGGATGTCATGGCCGCAAGTCTTAAGGCCGTTCCGCAGGCGATGAAAGCTGCTTTACGGCTGATCTACCCGCCGCAATGTCTGGCCTGCGGGGCATCGGTGGGCGAAGATGGCGCGCTTTGTCCGGGCTGCTGGCGGGATTGCGAATTCATTACCGGCTGCGTCTGCCAGCACTGCGGCGTGCCCTTGCCGGGGGCGGGCGATATCGGTGCCCTGCCGGATGAGGTGCTGATCTGCGACGATTGCCAGATGGTGGCGCGGCCATGGCAGCAGGCGCGCGCGGCACTGGTCTACCGCGATGTAGGGCGTGCGCTGGTGCTGGCGCTGAAACACCGCGACCGGCCCGATCTGGCGCTTCCGCTTGGCCGCTGGATGGCTGGGGCGGCGGTGCCGCTTGTCCGGCCCGGTATGGTCGTGGTGCCGGTGCCCCTGCACCCGTTCCGGCTGCTGTCGCGCAAGTTCAATCAGGCGGCGCTTCTGTCGGCGCAACTGGCGAAGGCGCATGGTCTGGTGCATCTGCCCGCCGCGCTGACGCGCTTGCGCGCGACGCCCGCGCAGGATCATCGCGGCCACGGCGAGCGGCACCAGAACCTGCAAGATGCGCTTGCCGTGACCCCCCGGATGCGCGCGCGGCTGGTTGGCGCGCCGGTGCTGCTGGTCGATGATGTCATGGCCTCGGGCGCCACCCTGGGCGAGGCTGCGCGCGCGCTTGGTGATGCGGGTGCCGGCCCGGTCTTTGCCGTCGTATTGGCACGGGCGGTCAAGGATTGATGCGGGTGGGTGCAATCGCTGCTGCGGGTCCGAAGCGCGCGCGATGATGCGGCGGTGCCTTCACGCCCGCCCTGCACGGCGCATTTGCCTGTGGCTTTATCTGGCGGGTCCGGCCCGGATGCGGGACCGGGGCTGAGGACGGCATGACAAAACAATGCTATGCTGACCGCAGGGTGCTCTCTGCCGGGCAGCCATACACTTCTTAAATACGACACATTGTATGCCATGCAATTTTCCATTATAATGCATTGAATGGGGGTGCCGCTCTGCCGGCCCGCAATTGACAGAGGACAGGATGGACAGCACACGCGACATGAACCTGGCGATCCGCCGGGGGGGTATGAACCGCTGCCCGCGTTGCGGGAAGGGGCGGATGTTCCGGGGCTATTTGCAGGTGGTCGACCGCTGTGAGCAATGCGACGAGCCTCTGGGCGATTATCGTGTGGCGGATGGGCCGGCGTTTTTCACCATCACCATCGTCATGTTGCTGCTGATCCCGATGATCTGGATCACCTGGGCTGTATTCGATCTGCATCCGGTGACGATGCTGATCCTGCTCAGCGGGGCAACAACGGCGCTGACGCTGATTTTGCTGCGGATCATCAAGGGGGCCTATGTCGGCTTTACCTGGGCGAAGAATGAACTGGACCCCGGCGCGTAAGACCCCGGACCCGATTTGCAACGTCCTCAAAAGGGGAAAACATGACTGACAAACCTGCGATCGTTCTGGTTCACGGCTTCTGGGGCGGGG
>JAUNTV010000216.1 GCA_030538515.1 Paracoccus sp. (in: a-proteobacteria) | reverse complement strand
CAGAACCGCCCGCCCCTCACCAGCGTCCCCGCCAGCTCGGTGAAGGCGTATCTAGTGAGCAGCGCCAAAGCTTGCAAGCGACTTTTTCCAGAGAATAGAAGAAATCATTTAAGGTGCTGAAAATAAGTCATTTTACAGGACGAAAACCTGCCCGGTCTCGCCCATACATCGCTCGCCAACCCGAATCTGCCAGCGAATCGTGACAGAGGCATGACACCAAGCCCGCCTTCACGAAGGAATCACCCCGTCACGACCCCAGCTTTATCCGCACGATGCCACCCAGATCCGCCGCGATCCGCATTGGGCTGGTGCTTTCCCCCAGAATCGCAACGCCAACCAGAAAAGCCCCTGCCGAGCCGATTGCAGCCCAGATCACATAGGCCGCTCCTGGCGGCAGAACCGTCATTACGCGGGCCAGCCGCCAGAAGCTGCCGCCATGGCTAAGGGTCACAAGGCTATAGCCAAGCCGCGAAACCATGGGATTGTTTCAGGGTGAAGGCCCAGACGACCCCCAGCAGGCCCGCAGCGACGCGTTGGAACCAGATCATGGCGTCCTCCGCAATCCGGGCCGTCCCGAATGATCGCCACTCTGGCCGGGGTCGTCCCCGTCTCATCTATCCTGCACCACCGGGGTCAGGGGCAGGCCCCCTGCCCGCAGGAAGATCAGGCGATATTGCAGATTGCCCTGCCCTTTCAACCCCGGGCATAACCCGGACTGGCACGGATATGGAGGGCGGACACATGACGGACAAGCAGCCAGGCGCGCAGGGCGATTATCTGACCGGAATGCTGTGGATGCTGGGCAGCATCGGGTCGTTTCTGGCGATGACCGTCGCCTCGCGCGAGCTGTCGGCGGATCTTTCTGTCTTTCAGATCCTGTTCTTCCGCTCGGTCGCGGGCTGCGTTGTGCTGGCCCTGCTGATCCGCCGCCTGTTGCCGGAGCTGCGCCGCCCCAAGGCTTTTCCGCTGCATCTGGCACGTAACGCGGTGCATTTCGCCGCGCAATATTGCTGGACGTTAGGGGTGGTCCTGCTGCCGCTGGCCGAGGTTTTCGCGTTGGAATTCACCATGCCGGTCTGGCTGGCGATCTTCGCGGCGCTGATTCTTGGCGAAAAGGTGACGCGGGCGCGGATGATCGCCATCGGCCTGAGCTTTGCGGGCGTGCTGGTCATCCTGCGCCCGGGCGTCGGGGTGATCGACCCGGCGGCCTTTTTCGTTCTGGCCGCGGCGGCGGGCTTCGGGCTGGCGGCGGTGCTGGTCAAGCTGTTGGTGCGGCAATGCTCGCCGGCGATGGTCGTGGTGTGGATGGTGCTGCTGCAATTGCCGATGGGGCTGGCATTCGCGGTCTTCGACTGGCGCCCGGTTTCATGGAGCAATCTGCCCTGGATCGCCGTCGCCGGGCTGGCGGGGATGAGCGCGCATTACGCACAGGCGCAGGCGCTGCGCATCCTCGATGCCTCGGCGGCGATGCCCATCGACTTTCTGCGCGTGCCGCTGATCGCGCTGATCGGCTATGTGGCTTATGGCGAGGCCGTCAGCTTCTTCCTTGCGCTCGGCACCGCCATGATCCTCGCGGCCAACTATTACGCGATGCAGGCCGAACGCCGCCGCCGCGCCGCCCTGACCATCCAGCCATGAAAAAGGGCGCGACCCGAGAGGGCCGCGCCCGATCTTGTCGACCCGAAAACCGGATCAGCGCTTCGAGAACTGGAAGCTGCGGCGGGCTTTCGCCTTGCCGTATTTCTTACGTTCCACCACGCGGCTATCGCGGGTCAGGAAGCCGGCCGCTTTCAGCGCGGCGCGCAGCGCCGGCTCATGCAGTTGCAGCGCCTTGGAAATGCCGTGCTTGACCGCACCGGCCTGACCCGACAGGCCGCCGCCGGCAACCGTGGCGGTGACGTCATACTGACCGGCCACGCCGGCCACGTCGAAGGGCTGGCGCAGGATCATTTGCAGCACCGGACGGGCGAAATACTCGCTCATATCCTTGCCGTTGACCGTGATCTTGCCCGAGCCGGCCTTGACCCAGACGCGGGCCACGGCATCCTTGCGCTTGCCGGTGGCATAGGCGCGGCCATGCTCGTCGCGGACCGGCTCGCGCGGGGCGGCGGCTTCGGCCGGGGCAGCGGCGGGGGCGGCGGTTTCAGCCACAGCGCCCTTGAGCTGGTCGAGGGATTTGATGTCTTCGGCCATGATTACGCGCTCCGGGTATTCTTTTTGTTCAGGACTTTGACGTCCAGCACTTCGGGCTGCTGGGCCACATGCGGATGCTCGGCACCGGCATAGACGCGCAGGTTCGACATCTGCTGTTTGCCCAGCTTGTTGCGCGAGATCATGCGCTCCACCGCCTTGATGACGACGCGCTCGGGGTGAGCGCCTTCGAGGATCTGGCGCGCGGTGCGGTGCTTGATGCCGCCCGGGTGGCCGGTGTGCCAGTAGTATTTCTTGTCATCGCGCTTGTCGCCGGTCATCTGCACCTTGTCGGCGTTGATGATGATGACATTGTCGCCCATGTCCATGTGGGGGGTAAAGCTCGGCTTGTGCTTGCCGCGCAGACGCATGGCAACGATCGAGGCAAGACGGCCCAGAACGACACCCTCGGCGTCGATCAGGATCCACTTCTTCTCGATCTCCGCCGGTTTTGCGGTATAGGTCTTCATGTTTCTGCCCTTTTAGGGGTTCAAATTCGTGATGGCGGTATATCCGCGATCGCCATGCGCGGGTCAAGGCGTTTGCGTGACAATTTACCATGTTATTTCAATGTTTTAGCAAATAGGTAATATAATACCATATAACAAGCAGCGGTTTTCCGGCACCCGCGCCGGAATCGCGGCGCCTTTTGCCGCACTTTCCCCGGCCCCGGATCTGCGCTTATGCTGTCACCAACCCAAGGGAGCAAACCATGTCCGACCTGATCCTTCGCAGCGACCATGACGGCATTACCCGGCTGGTGCTGAACAGGCCCGAAACCTTCAACCTGCTTTCGGCCGAAATGATCGCCACGCTCTATACCACACTCGCCAGCATTGGCGCCGAAGAGGATGCCCGTGTCATCGTGATCGCCGGCAGCGGCCGTGCCTTCAGCGCCGGCCATGATCTGCGCCAGATGCAGGCGGCGCGGGCCAACCCCGATGGCGGACGCGCCGGCTATCGCGCGCTGTTTGGCGGCTGCGCGCAGTTGATGGAACTGATTGCCACCCTGCCCCAGCCCGTCATCGCCGAGGTTCAGGGCACCGCCACCGCAGCCGGCTGTCAACTGGTCGCCGCCTGCGATCTGGCTATCGCGGCCGAGGGCGTGCGCTTTGGCGTGAACGGTATTGATGTCGGGCTGTTCTGCGCCACCCCGGCCGTGGCGCTGTCGCGCGCGATCCCGCGCAAGGCGGCGTTCGGGCTGCTTGTCACCGGCGATTTCATCGACGCGACCGAGGCCGTGCGGCTTGGCCTGATCAACCGCGCGGTGCCGGCCAAAAAGCTGAGCGATGAGGTCATGGCACTTGCCACCCGCATCGCGCAGAAACAGGCATCCGCCATCGCCATGGGCAAGCGCAGCTTTTACGAGCAGATCAGCCATGACACGACCGAGGCATATGAGGCCGCCTGTGACACGATCTGCGCCAATATGATGCTGGCTGAAACCGATGCGGCGATCACCGCCTTTCTTGACCGCGGACAGGCCGGCAAAAAGCCGGCCTGACCGGCTCAGCGCCGCCGGATAACCTGCAATGCCCGCCGCCAGCCGCCCGGAACCAGCACAAAGCTGAGCAGAAAGCCGATGAAAAATCCCGAAATGTCGGCGACCCAGCTATAGCCGGCATTGCCAAACAGCAGCCCGAAGGTCAGCTGGAACAACAGCAGCATGCCGATCAGGGAAAACGCGCGCAGCCGGTTGGCATGCTCCATCCCCAGCCGCACCCAGATCAGAAAGGTAAAGGCACCGACCAGCCCGTATACCGGCGGATACCCCCCGACCAGCGGCGCGAGCGGCACCCCCGCGATGACCCCGAACAGGGTATAGACCGCCGCCGCCCCGATGGCCGAGCCGAAAAACAGCGCCAGCAGCGCCCAGGGCCGGAACTGTTCCGCCACCATCTTGCCCAGTGCCAGCGTGAATACGATCACGAACAAGGCATGGGTGACCGACAGATGAACAAACGGATAGCTCAGCACCCGCAGCGCCGCGCGCGGCTCGAAATAGCCCAGCCGCCACATCTGCACCGGCGCGAAAGGAGAGTATTGCGCCAGCTTGATCGCGTTTTGCCGTAGCCCGATCCCCTGCGCCCCGCCGATCATCCCTGCCGAGCCAAGGGCAAAGACGATTTCCGCCGCGATCATCGGCAGCACCAGCAGCCAGACCACCGCCGGCAGGGCATTGATCGGTGATTCATCGAATCCCTGACGCATAACCACTCCTTTCATGGGCGGTTGCGCCCTCTGCCACGCAGGGTTAAGCCAATCGCGACGATTTTCCAAGCAGGCCCGCCATGAGTGACACAAAACCCGCCCGCATCTTTTCCGGCATCCAGCCCTCGGGCCACCTGACGCTGGGCAACTACCTCGGCGCGCTCAGGCGCTTTGTCGAGCGTCAGGACGAGGGCATCCCCACCGTCTATTGCCTTGTCGACCTGCATGCCGTCACCGTCTGGCAAAACCCCGCGGATCTGCGCCAGCAAACGCGCGAGGCCGCCGCCGCCTTCATGGCCGCGGGCATCGACCCGGCGCGCTCGATCCTGTTCAACCAAAGTCAGGTCTCGGCCCATGCCGAACTGGCATGGCTCATGAACTGCGTGGCGCGCCTTGGCTGGATGAACCGCATGACCCAGTTCAAGGACAAGGCCGGCAAGAACAGCGAGAATGTCAGCCTTGGCCTTTACGCCTATCCCGCGCTGATGGCCGCCGATATTCTGGCCTATCATGCGACGCATGTGCCCGTGGGCGACGACCAGAAGCAGCATGTCGAACTGACCCGCGACATCGCCGCCAAGTTCAACCATGATTACGGCGTCGATTTCTTCCCCCTGCCCGAACCGGTGATCGAAGGCCCGGCCACCCGCGTCATGTCCCTGCGTGACGGGTCCAAGAAGATGTCGAAATCCGACCCTTCGGACGCCAGCCGCATCAACCTGACCGATGATGCCGACACCATCGCGC
>JAUNTV010000215.1 GCA_030538515.1 Paracoccus sp. (in: a-proteobacteria) | reverse complement strand
AACTGATATTCACCACCGCCCCCTTTCCAGCCGCGACCATATGGCGACCAAAGGCGCGCGAGGTATGAAAGACGCCATGCAGATTGACATCCAGAACCCTGTGCCAGTCAGCCAGATCAACATCCAGCGCCGGGGCATTCACCACAATCCCCGCATTGTTCACCAGAATATCCGGCGCGCCGTGTTCCAGAACCAGCCCCATTGCGGCTGCCTCGGCAGCCTTCGCATCGGTCACATCCAGCGCCAGCGCATGGCCACCCAATCGTTCCGCCAGCGACAGACCGGCGACTTCGTCGCGGTCGGCCACAACGATGGTGGCGCCCGCTTCGGCCAGAACCTCGGCGATGGCGCGGCCAATGCCAGCTGCCCCGCCGGTGACAACGGCCAGCCGTCCGGTCAGGTCATATTCGCGGATCATGTCAATGCCCCCTTCAATGCCGGATAAAGCGCCCGATAGTGCTGGTAGATTTCCTGATAGATTTCCGCCTCGCGCGGGCGGGGATCAATGCTGGTCCCCGGACGGACCATTGCAGCAATTCCATCGTCAATGCCCGCAAACCGTCCGGCACCATGCGCCGCAAGAACAGCCGAGCCAGTCGAGGGCGCATCGGCAGAGGCAGGGATGCGCACAGGCAGACCGGCAGTATCGGCATGGATCTGCATCCAAAGCTGTGATGCTGTCGCGCCGCCGCCGACCGTGATCTCGGTCGAAATGTAGCCGCCCGCCCGAAACGCATCAAGAATTGCGCGGGTGCCAAAGCCGATCCCTTCCATGGTGGCGCGAAACACATGATGCGGTTCATGCGCAAGCGTCAGCCCCACAATCGCGCCGCGGCTCAGCGGATCGGTATAGGGGGTCCGGTTGCCCTGAAAATGGTCCTGCACAATCAGCCCGTCGGAACCGGGTTCCAGTGCCTCTGCCTTCGCGTTCAATACGGCCAGATCCAGATTACCGCCACAGAACCGCCGCAACCAATTGATGATCGAGCCCGTCGAGGTCTGTCCGCCTTCGACGATCCAGCGTCCGGGATAGACGATATCGGGATAGGCACCCCATACACCCGGCGCATGCAAGGGCGCCTCGGTCACGCCGAATTGCAGATGGGATGAGCCAGTAATCAAGGCAAGCTGGCCGGGTTTGGCCACACCAAGACCGATCATGCCGATCAGCGCATCGGCCCCACCCTGCACGACCTTGACCGCGCCCCGCAGGCCAAGTGCCCCGGCCGCATGGGCGGTCAGCGTGCCGATAACCTCACCTGGCGCGACAATCCGCGCCGGCCATTTTTCGGCCAGATCCTCAATGCCCAATGCGGCAAGAATACCCCGTGCCCAACCTCCGTTCCGGCTGGAATAATGCCATCTCAGCCCGGCATTGTTCAGGCTGGCACAGCGTTCGCCGGTCAGGCGGAACGTCAGGAAGTCCTGATATTCGCAAATGGTATATGCGGCGTCATAAATCTGCGGTTCGTTCCGCTTCAGCCAAAGGGCCTTGGGGATCATCCATTCCGCCGAAACTGGTCCCTGTCCCGCCCCATTTATCACCAGTGCCGGATCACCGGTGGCCAGAACCGCATCGGCCTCGGCATTGGCGCGGACATCCATCCACATCAGGGCAGGACGCAGTGGATTGCCGTCTTTATCAAGTGCGACGACAGTGCAGCAGGTCGTCGCAAAGCAAATCGCCTCAATCTGGGCGGCGTCAATTCCGGCATCCGAAATCGCGCCCGCTGTTGCGGACACAAGCGCATTCCACCAGTCCTCCGGTGCCTGTTCCGCACGCGCGCCTGGGGAAAAGCGGGTGTCATAGCTGACTGCCTTCAAGCCCAGACAATTTCCCGACAGGTCGTATACGCGCGCGCGCAAGCCCTCAGTGCCGCCATCGGCGGTAAGATAATAAGCCATTCTTCCCCCAACTCCTCTCGCGCGGGCCATCACGCCAGCTTTCGAAAGGCCTCCAGTGCCCTGCCGGAATACATGATTGCCGGACCGCCCCCCATTTCCACCGCGATCGCAAGGACCTCCAACAAATCGCTTTCCGTCGCACCGTAACGCCGAGCGGCGTCAAGGTGATAAAGGATACAGTCGTCACAGCCCTTCACGACCGCGATGGCAACCGTCATCAGCTCTTTCTGGGCAGCACTGAACGCTCTTGCTGTGGTCGCCTGACGGCTGATTGCCGCGAAGCCTTGCATCAGCGCAGGTGCGGATTTCGCGAATTGACCAAGCCGGGTCTTGGCCGCAGCAAGATCGGCAACGGCGTCAGTCATGTTTGCTTCCGTTCAGGATGAAATCGGCCACGTCGCGCGGGGCGTCCCATTGCGGCATATGGCCGGTTGGCAGGAAATGTGCCGCAACGTTCAGGGGCAAGCTCAATGCGTCAGTCGCGGCAACGATCCGGTCGTCTGTCCCGAATATCGCTGAAACCGGAGGGGCGATCTGCGCCAGCATCCGCAGGATGTCGATGCGCTGGCGACCATCCGGCGTGGCGAGATGTCCGGCCAGGGCCCTCAGCCGTCCCTGCGCCATTTCATCCGCCATGTGCTGCAACGCCGCATCGGAAAGCCCGCCGCCTTTCGGCCCCAGAAGGCGCAGCAAATGCGCCACCTCACCGGCGCTTTCGGCCGCCGCCATGCCGTGAACGAAATCCGCACCGATGCGCGGACCGCAACCCGCAGGTGTCAGCAGAACCAGCCGGGCGATAGGGATGCCGCGATGCGCGGCAACGGTAACCGCGACGGCCGCCCCAAGGCTGTGACCAACCAGCGTCATCCCGCCTGGCAAGGTCTTAGCCAGTCGCGTGACGGCATCAGTCAGGGCGTCCAGATCCGGCCCTTCGGCCTTTGTCGCGCCATGGCCGGGCAAATCCAGCGCCACAGCAGTGTGCCCGGCCCGCGCGATGGCGGCAGATAGCTGCGCCCAAGCAGTGCGATCCCCTGCAAAGCCGTGGATCAGAAGATACACCCGCCCGCCATTGCCCGCCACAGTATAGGCCACAGGGCCCGCCGGGGTTTGCAGCCATTGCGCGTTTCCGGCGACAGGCTCGGCTCCGCCAGCCAGACGTTCAATATCTGCCGCCTCGATACGCCCGCGACGCCCCGTGCCGGTGATCTGGTTCAGCGCGACGCCCTTCTGCCGGGCAAGCCTGCGGGCAAGCGGCGTAGCGCGCAGGCGGTCTGAGTTTGCGACAGGGCGAGGCGCTGCCGAAACGGATGCCGCCTGCGGAACCGCGTCCGGCGCTGCCTCGCCGGGCGCGTCTTCGACGCGGCCTGCAACTTCGGCGATAGGCGCACCGACGGCCAGCTTGTCGCCGGGATGTGCCAGAATGCGCAGCAGGCGGCCTTCGTAAAGCGCGGGCACCTCTGCCACGGTCTTGTCGGTCTCAACCTCAAGGATCGCATCGCCGCGGCCATAATTCGCGCCTTCGGCCACCAGCCAGCCCGCAATTACCCCCTCTTCCATGGTCTCGCCCAGCTTGGGCATTCGCAAGACAGACACCGGCGCGGTGTCTTCGCTGCCCGAACGCTCTGCCGGTGCTGAATTTTCGTCGGCCCAATCCGCCTCGCTGATCACCTGTGCGCGCGCAATCGGCTTGCCGACCGCGATACGCTCGCCCGGACCTGCCAAGGCTTCTTCCAGCATCCCGTCCCCGAGAGCGGGAAATTCGACCACGGTCTTGTCAGTTTCCAGCTCAAGAATCGGCTGGCCGCGCTTGAACGGCTCTCCGGGAGCGACCAGCCAGCCGACGATCAAGCCCTCGTCCATGGTTTCGCCAAGACGCGGCATGGTCAAGGTCAGGCTGTTCATGCCAGCATCCTTGCACCCAGAAGCTTGCGCGCGGTCTCGACAATCAACTGCGGTCCGGGCACCGAGCCGGCCTCTAATGCCGCCGAAACCGAGATCGGGATGTCCTCGCCCGCCACACGGATCACGGGGTCTTCCAGATAATCAAAGCATTCCTCGGTGATGCGCGCCGATAGCTCTGCCGCCACACCTGCGGTCATGACGCCTTCGCTGACCACCATGGTGCGGCCCGTTCGTTCGACATGCCCGCGGATCGTGTCGAAATCCAGCGGGTTCAGGGTGCGCAGGTCGATCACCGTCGCCTCGATCCCTTCGGCGGCCAGCTTCTTCGCCGCCTCCATCGCGTAATGAAGCTGGCGCGAATAGGTGACGATAACCAGATCCTTGCCCTCACGCCGGACGGCGGATTTGCCCCAGGCCAATGGCGCGGCGCCCAAGTCTACAGTTTCCTTCATTGTATAAAGCGCCTTATGCTCAATGAAGACGACCGGATCGGGCTTGGTTAATGCCATGCGCAAAAGGTGGTAGGCGTCGGAAACTGTGGCGGGCATCGCAAGGCGCAATCCGGGCGTGTGCATCACATAGGCCTCCAGGCTTTGGCTGTGCTGGGCACCAGCCGAACGCCCGGTTCCGCCTTGAGTGCGCAGAACCATCGGCACGCCAATCTGGCCGCCGAACATATAGCGGATCTTGGCGGCCTGATTACCCAATTGATCCATGGTCATGCCGATGAAATCAACATACATCAACTCGGCCACAGGGCGCAGGCCGGTCATTGCGGCACCGACCGCCGCACCGATAATTGCGGGCTCAGAAATGGGCGTGTCGATGACACGTTCAGCGCCGAATTCTTCGATCAGATCCTTGGTAACGGCATAGGCACCACCGTAGCGCCCGACTTCCTCGCCCATGATGATAACATCGGGATTCTCACGCATGGAATCGATCAATGCCTGACGCAAGGCATCACGGTAGGTCAGTTCCTGAAGTGCCATTTTCTCTACCTTTCAGGCGCGGGCCAGAATGCGATCAATGCGGGTCCGAACCGGCTCTGGCTCTGGTTCCTCGGGGGCATAGACGTCACGGAACATTATCGACAGCGGCGGCTCGGCCTGCGCGACCGTGAAATCAATCGTGGCGTCCATTTCGGTGTCGATCTGGGCGTCCATGGCATCAAGTTGGCTCGCATCCGCGAGACCGCGTTCCAGCAAAGCCGCACGGGCGAATGCAACCGGGTCCTTCTGGCGCCCTCTCTCTTCCTCGGCCGCATCTCGATAGGGCGACTTGTCCTTTCGTGCATGACCATAGAAGCGGTAGCAATCGACAACCAGAAAAGCTGGCCTGCCTTCTCGCGCGCCGGAAACGAGACGCTCAGCGACTTCGGCAACCTT
>JAUNTV010000214.1:2401-5196 GCA_030538515.1 Paracoccus sp. (in: a-proteobacteria) | reverse complement strand
GAGCCGGACGGCCGTGTGGTCCTTAACAATATCCAGTACGGCATGTTCGTGACTTTCCGTGCACCGGACGAGTATACCCGCAGCTGCTTCGAGCAATACGGCCTGCTGACTGACGATTCCGGGTGGTATGGTTCGATGTGGCGACCATTCCACCTGATCGGGCTGGAAACCTCGGTCTCGGTCCTGTCAGCAGTGCTGCGGGGCGAGCCGACTGGAAGTTCAAGATATTTCCGTGGCGACGCGGTCGCAACCGCCAAGAGCAACCTGAAAGCAGGGGAATGGCTGGATGGCGAGGGCGGCTTTGCGACCTGGGCCAAGGCGGTCCCGGCAACACTCTCTACGCGGATCAACGCACTGCCGATCGGGCTGGCGCACAAGGTCAAGCTGATCAGGGATGTGCCGCGCGATCAGATCATCACCTTCGAGGACGTAGAGATGATCGATGATCTTGACGTTGTTGCAGTGCGGCAAGAACAGATACGCGTCATGGGGCCTTCTGCATGAGCTTCGTCGTCCTGCCCAGCTTCCAGCTAGAGGCTGCCGATCTTGACGCCTTTCTGGCAGCAGCGCGGGCCGATGCCGCGCAGTCGCTGGCGAATGAACCCGGCTGCCTGCAATTCGACATCATTATCAACCGCTCGGCCACCCCCGTAAAAGTGATGTTCTACGAGGTCTATACCGACCGCGCCGCCTTTGAGGCGCATCTGGAAACGCCGCATCTGGTCGCCTTCCGTAGCAGCCTTCATCTTTGCGAAGAAGGACCGGTTCAGTTCTTCGACAGGCTGGCCCCATGATCGGGCCAGTCGCCTTTCTGGGCACCGGGCTGATGGGCGGCCCGATGTGCATGAACCTTGCAGGAGCCGGCATAGATATCCGCGCCTGGAACCGTAGCCCCGAAAAGGTCCGCGCGCTTGGCGATGGAATCAGGGTTTCTGCCACGGCAGTCGAGGCCGCGCGGGATGTCGCTGCCTGCATCGTCATGTTGTCGGACGGACCGGCCTGCCGAAAGGTGATCTTCGAGGACGGCCCGGCCAATGTGCTCGCGCCGGGGGCGCTCTTGATCGTCATGTCGTCGATCGGTCACCAAGAGGCGCTGGACATGGCAAAAAAGGCCGATGCGCTTGGGCTACGCTGGATCGACGCACCGGTTTCAGGTGGAACACCCGCCGCAAAGTCGGGCAATCTGTCAATCATGGCAGGTGGGCGGCCCGATGATATTGCGGCGTCACTGCCGCTGCTGTCGCCAATGGGCAGGGTCGTCCATATCGGGCCCGCGGGGACCGGCGCGCTGACGAAACTGATCAACCAGATTACCGTCGCCTCGACCATTGCTACGGTTTCAGAGGCCATTCTGCTAGCCGAAGCTGGCGGCGCGGATCCCGCTAAGGTCCGCGAAGCATTGATGGGGGGCTTCGCCAGTTCCCGTATCATGGAATTGCACGGCAAGCGCATGATTGATGGCGATTTTGAACCCGGCGGACCTGCGCGATACCAACTCAAGGATACGCGCGCCGCACGGGACGTCGCTGCCGCGCTTGGGCTGGAACTGCCGGTTCTCGACCTGGTTGACGGTCTTTTCGACGATCTCATCGCCCATGGTGATGGGGATCTGGATCATTCCGCGCTTCTGATCGAACTCAGGCGCCGGAACGGGCGCATGAACTGAGGCATCAGGCGGCCCAATATCTTCAACAAGGGAGGCAACAATGACTTTCAACATCACACGCCGGGCACTCATCCACGGCCTTGCCGCCGTTGCAATCGCGACGACCGCATTGACAGGGCTGGCATCGGGCGCCTTTGCCCAAACGTCGCTGCGCATGGCCGTGCCCGACCCGGCCGGCAGTTCGGTCGGCCGCGCCGCCACACGTTTCGCCGAACTGGTGCATGAGAAGACCGGCGGTGAGGTAACGATCGAAGTCTTCCCTGATGGCGTGCTATTCGGTGGCGATCAGAACGCGGCGGTCAACCAGCTTGGATCGGGCGCGCTGGACGGGCTGATCCTGGCCAGCTCTGTCTATGCCTCTTTCGAGCCAAAGATGAATGCCATCTCGCTGCCGTACCTGTTCGCAGATTACGATCAGCTGAAGACCTATCTGGGCGGTGAGCCGGGCGATGAATTGCTGGCCTCGCTCGACCGCTTCGGCATTCACGGCCTGGGCTTCTTTCTGCGCACATTTCGCGATGTGACGACGAAGGACCGGGTGATCACCAAGGCCGAGGACTTTCAGGGTCTGACCCTGCGCACACCAAACAATCCGCTGTTTGTGGCGCTGTTCCAGGCCCTTGGTGCCAACCCCTCACCCATGGCGTTTTCCGAGGTCTATACGGCGCTGCAACTGGGTGCCATCGAGGGGCAGGAAAACCCGGTCGAAGTTCCCTTCAACAGCAAGTTTGCCGAGGTTCAGGGACAGTTGAATATCACCCGGCATGTCGCGGACAGCTTCCTTGTCGCGCTGTCGAAAAACGCTTGGGCGCGCATCCCCGAAGCCCATCGCGAAGCGGTTCAGCAAGCCGCCGATGAGATGATCTCCGAGCATAATGCCGAGGAAATCGCGGCCGAGCAGGTCATCATCGCCAAGTTGCAGGAACAGGGCATGCAGGTGAACCATTTCGCCGAGGGTGAACTGGCACGTGTTCAGGAAATCGCGCGCGGCATCTACCCCCGGTTCGAGGAACAGATCGGTGCCGATTTCATGCGGAAAAGCCTGGAGTTCGTAAGCCAGTGACCAATCCGGCTTTCCGCCATCGCCGGCGGGACGCCCATCCTGCCAGAGCGCGGGCACCGGGAAATC
>JAUNTV010000214.1:0-2391 GCA_030538515.1 Paracoccus sp. (in: a-proteobacteria) | reverse complement strand
GAAATCTTGATGGAGGAAGGGATGGACAGGTTTGATCGATTGATCTGGCGCCTCGTAGATAGCGTCATCTTGCTGGCGGTGATGGGCATGGTGGCCCTGATCGCCCTTCAGGTCGGCTCGCGACTGACTGGCGCGTCGATACCCTGGACTGAAGAGCTGTCACGCTTTCTGTTCATCTGGACGGTCTGGCTGGGTCTTGCTGCCTCGTTTCGTTCGGGCACCCATCCAGCGCTGGAAATCCTGCCTGCGATGGCGGGCGGCACTGCAAGAAAGGTGCTGGGCCTTATTCCCGTCATCGCAACCATCGTCCTGTTTCTGGCTGTCACCTTCCACGGCTACAGGCTGCTGTCGCAGCAGATCACCTTTGGCGAAAAATCCCCGATCCTGCAGGTCGGAATGTATTGGGCAACGCTGCCCTTGGTGCTGGGCTCGGCCCTGTCGATCATGGGCGTCATCATGGACGCGATCTACCGTCACCCGGAAGTCGCTCATCTTCAGGATGCCATTTCCCGACATGAAGGAGATGACAAATGAGCCTGACGCTTCTCACCCTGTTTTTCACCCTTGCTGTTCTGGGCGTGCCGCTGGCGGTGGCGCTTGGGCTGAGCACAGTTTCCGTTCTGTGGTGGTTCGGGCTGCCGGTCAGCATGATCACCCAGACAATGGCGACTTCGATCAATTCCTTTCTGCTGATCGCCGTGCCTCTATTCATTATGGCAGGACTGATCATGGAGCGCGGCGGCCTGTCCGAACGGATCTTCGACGCCGCCGAGACGCTGATCGGACGATTTCGCGGCGGTCTTGGCCAGGTCAACATCGCCTCGTCCTTCGCCTTTGGTGGGATATCGGGCTCATCGGTTGCCGATATTGCCAGCCTCGGTCCGATCACGATCCGGTCGATGACATCGCGCGGCTATCCGCTGCCTTATTCGGCGGCACTGACACTGATCACCGCAACACTGGCGACGCTGGTGCCGCCCTCGATACTGATCATCATCGCGGCGGCGGCCTCGGGTCAGTCGGTTGGGGGCGCGCTTGCCGGCGGGCTGGGGCCGGGCATCCTGCTGGCGCTGAGCCTGGCTGCATATAACTACTGGATCTCGCGGCGCCATGGTTACGGCAAGCAGGTCGCCTTCGACCCCCGGCGCAGCGCCCGCGCCTTGTTGCGTGCCATGCCATCGATCGGGGCACCGGTGATCATCTTGACCGGGATGTTTTCGGGCCTCGTCACGCCAACCGAGGCCGCCGGTCTCGCCGTGCTCTACACGTTGATCGTTGCAGGCTTTGCTTATCGCGAGATCGGCTGGCGCGATGTTATGCAACTGGCCATTCAGGCCGGACAGACAGCGGGCGCGGTTCTGCTGATCCTGATGGTGGCAAGCGCAGCGACCTATATCTTCACGGTCGACCAACTGCCCCGCAAGGCCTCAGGCCTGCTGGGAGTTCTGGGCGGATCCAGTTTTCTGGTGCTGTTGCTTATGGGCGTGATCTTCCTGATCGTCGGCATGCTGATGGATATCGTCGCGGCCGCCCTGATGCTGATCCCGGTGCTGATGCCCGCAGCGGTTCAGGCGGGCGTCGACCCGATGCATTTCCTGATTTTCATGTCGGCCTCGCTGGCCATCGGTCTTGCGACGCCTCCGGTCGGGACATGCCTGTTTGCCACAGCATATGTCTCAAAGCTGCCAATTCCAACCCTGATCAAGGCCGCCTTGCCTTTCTATGCAATAAACGTTGTCGTCCTGATCCTTGTGGCAGCATTTCCGCAGATCATCCTCTGGCCGATAGAGCTTCTGACATGAGCTTTGCGCCAGATCGCATCCTTCATGGGTGTTTCAGGTTGCTGCAAAAGCATAATCGGTGCCGTATTGTCCGAGCGTCTCGATGATGCGGATCAGCAGTATGACCAGGCGCCATGGCTGACCACCTGTCTACACACCAAACCCCTGAAACAATTGAAGCGCCAGAATGACATCCAACGCTGCATGCTGGATGCGTCCAGCACCCGCCCCCACGATCGCGACGAGCTTGCTGAGCCTTGCGCGACGGCCAGTGTGGAAACGGGCAGCGATGGAGTTCTAGAACCTGGCCCGAGGATGCCGCGTTGGTCGGGATGATGGTTGATTATGCGGTGATGCGCGCACAGGTGCAGGCACACAAAGCGGGACGAAAATCGACCGGGTGAAATCTGGACCGTCCGGTCAGGCTCGGGATTGACGATGTCGAAAAGCGGTAGGGCTTCTCTGCGAACGGATCGTCGCACAAGCGGACCAACGCTGCCGGGCGTATCAATGGGCACAATTATGCCCATTGATACGTCCGGTATAGCTTTTCGCCTGTTGCGGTGAGGTGTCGCGTGGAGCGGCTTGAGTCTGCTTTGAGCCTACCTGT
>JAUNTV010000213.1 GCA_030538515.1 Paracoccus sp. (in: a-proteobacteria) | reverse complement strand
GTTCCAGCAGCATGCGGATCAGATCGGCCGATTCGCGCGGCGCTGTATAGCCCACGGTATCGGGGATATTGATCGTGGTCGCACCCGCCTTGATGGCGATTTCGACCACGCGGCACAGGTAGTCATGTTCGGTGCGCGTCGCGTCCATGGGCGACCATTGCACATTGTCGCACAGGTTGCGGGCGTGGGTCACGGTCTGGTGAATACGCTCGGCCATCTGGTCCTGATCCAGATTGGGGATGGCGCGATGCAGGGGCGAGGTGCCGATGAAGGTGTGGATGCGCGGGCGGCGCGCGTGTTTCACGGCCTCCCAGCAGCGGTCGATATCGGGCAGTTGCGCGCGCGCCAGCCCGCAGATGACGCTGTTCTGCGCCCGTGCCGCGATGGCCGAGACGGCGGCGAAATCACCCTCCGAGGCGATGGGGAAGCCTGCCTCGATGATGTCCACGCCCATCTCATCAAGCATCTGGGCGATTTCCAGCTTCTCGTCATGGGACATGGTGGCGCCGGGCGACTGTTCGCCGTCGCGCAGGGTTGTGTCGAAAATGTAAACGCGGTTCTTGTCGGTCATGTCGTGCTTCTTTCACGAAAACAGGGCTGTTCTGGCATCTGCCGGGCACGAACCAGACTGAGCGGCGGCCCGGCTGGACCCGCTCAGGCAAGCGTAAGAAGAAGCAGACCGCGGAGGTTCACGGCAAAACGCGCGCCAGTCTGCGCGTTGCGGGAAGGGGCGATATGTCGCATCCGGGTCATGGCGGAACTATACAGCCCCCGAAGGTGATGAAAAGTCCTAATTCTGGTCCTGACCAGGGGGGTGGGACGCGGCGGTGGCCCCGGACGCGCGGGGGCTGTCGGCGGTGGGGGCGGGCGGTGTGCCCGATTGCGTGCCGGCGGCGCGGATGCGTTCGATGCGCTCGGCCAGCTTGCGCGCGCGCCTGCGATGATAGGCGCGGATCACCGGCACGGTCAGATAATGCGACGCCACCGCAACCGGAATGCCCAGAATGGTGCCGCCGATCAGATAGGGCAGGTAAATCTCCATGAAAAAAGACCCGAGCCGGTCCCAATGCGCGGTGCCGGGCCCGAAGATCGCATTGATATTGTGCCAGACCTGCGCGCTGGCATCGGCGAATTCGTTGAAGATCATCTTGGGCGACAGAAGGCCGTGCGTCCCCATGATCTCGCGCCCCAGCCATGTCGCGGCATAGGCGATGAAGGGGAAGGTGATCGGGTTGCCCACGAATGTCGCCAGAAGGGCGGCAAGGATATTGCCGCCGATCACCCAGGCGATGCCCGCCGCGATCAGGAAGTGAAAGCCGTGCAGCGGCGTGAACGAGATGAACACCCCCGCCGCCACGCCCCGCCCGATCCGGTGCGGCTGATCGGGCAGGCGGCGGACGCGATGGGCGACATATTGCGCCGCGCGCAGCCAGCCGCCACGCGGATAGATGATCTCGGTGGCGATCTGGGAATAGCTGCGGGGTGTGCGGCGTTTGAACATGGGGCGGATTATTCAGCAAGGGCGGCGGATTGTCATCAGGCCGGATCAGGGTGCCAGTTCGGGGCGAAGCAGGCGCTGCACCTGTGCCACATCCGATTCCGCTTCCAGCGCGGTCAGCAGCGCGTGAAGCTGGTCGACTCCATGCAGTTCGACCTCGATTTCCAGGCGGTAGAAATCCGGCTTGCGGTCGGCAAAAACCAGATTGGAGATATTCGCCCCTTGCGTGCCGATCAATGTGCAGATCCGCCCCAGCACGCCCGAATCATGGCGGATCGTGACCGAGATGGTGACCGGATAGGCGGCGGGGTGGCGCCCCTCGCGCCAATGCAGATCGACCCAACGCTTGAGGTCCTCATGACCGTCAAGCGCCGCCAGCGCGGGGCAGTCGATGGAATGGATGATGATGCCGCGCCCGCGATAGGTGATGCCCACGATGCGCTCGCCCGGAAGGGGCTGGCAGCATTGCGCCCGCCCGAGCGTCTGATCGGCGGCCAGCCCCGCCACGGGACGCGCGGGATCGACGGTTTCCTTCTTGTTGCCAAGCTCGGGGTAAAGCGCGGTCAGCACGTCCTGCGCGGACATCTCGGCGCAGCCGATCCGGGCCAGCAATTCATCGGCATCGGGCAGGGCCAGCTTGGCCGCCGCCGTGCGCAGCGCCTTTTCGGTGACGCGCCGGCCGTGATGTTCGAAACTGATGCGCACCAGTTCCGAGCCAAGGCGGATCAGCCGCGCCCGATCCTCTTCGCGCAAGGATCGCCGGATCGCGGCCTTGGCGCGCCCGGTCTGCACGATCTCCAGCCAGGCGGCTTGCGGGCGCTGACCGGCGGCGGTGATGATCTCGACCAACTGCCCGTTCTTCAGCCGCGTCCACAGCGGCACGCGGATGCCATCGACCTTGGCGCCCACGGTGCTGTTGCCGATGCGGGTGTGGATCGCATAGGCGAAATCGATCGGCGTGGCCCCCTTGGGAAGCTGGATCACATCGCCCTTCGGCGTGAAGATGAAGACCTGATCGGAATACATCTCCAGCTTGACATGTTCTAGGAACTCGTCGTGATCCTCTCCGGCCAGGCGGTCGTTCAATTGCGCGATCCATTCGGCCGGGTCCACGGCAAAGGGGTTGGTGGACAGAACCCCGTCGCGGTAGGCCCAATGCGCGGCCACGCCCGCCTCGGCCACCTCATGCATCTGGCGGGTGCGGATCTGCACCTCGACGCGCTTGCCGTCGCGCCCCGAAACGGTGGTGTGGATGGACCGGTAGCCGTTCGCCTTGGGCTGGCTGATGTAATCCTTGAACCGCCCCGGCACCGCGCGCCAGCGGTGATGGATCAGGCCAAGCGTGCGATAGCATTCGCTTTCCGTGCCCACGATCACCCGGAAGCCGTAGATATCCGAGAGCCGAGAGAAGGTCAGCTGCTTTTCCTGCATCTTGCGCCAGACGCTGAACGGGCGCTTGGCGCGGCCGTAGACGTTGGCCTCGATCCCTTCGCGGTCAAGTTCGGTGCGGATATCGCGGGTGATCTGGGCGATCACATCGCCCGATTCCTTCTGAAGCGTCAGGAAGCGGCGGATGATGGAGTTGCGGGCCTCGGGGTTGATGACCTTGAAGGCCAGATCCTCCAGCTCCTCGCGCATCCATTGCATGCCCATGCGCCCGGCAAGGGGGGCATAGATATCCATGGTCTCGCGCGCCTTCTTGGCCTGCTTTTCGGGGCGCATGGCGCGGATCGTGCGCATATTGTGCAGCCGGTCGGCCAGCTTGACCAGAATGACGCGAAGATCGCGCGTCATCGCCATGAACAGCTTGCGGAAATTCTCGGCCTGTTTGGAATGCGCGCCCGAAAGTTCCAGATTGGTCAGCTTGGTGACGCCATCGACCAGATCGGCGATATCGCGGCCGAAATTCCCGGCCACGTCACCCCAGGTCGAGCGCGTATCCTCGATCGTGTCATGCAGAAGCGCGGTCACGATGGTCGCATCATCCAGCCGCATTTCGGTCAGGATGGCGGCGACGGCGACGGGATGGGTGAAATAGGGCTCGCCCGAGTGGCGGGTCTGGCCTTCGTGCATCCGCTGGCCGTAGTCGAAGGCACGGCGGATCAGATCTTCATCGGTGCGCGGATTATAGTTGCGGATCAGCGCGAGAAGGTCTTCGACATCGAACTTGTCCAATCAAAGACCCGCCCTGGTTCAGCCGCGACCCTGCGCTTCCATCATCATGCGCAGCATTTTCTCTTCCGATTCCTCATCGGCGGGGCGGGGCCGGTCGACCTCGGCCCCCAGAAGCAGCGCCATCGCGTCTTCTTCGGGTTCGTCCACCTCGATCTGGGTCTGGCTGGATTCGATCATCCGCTCGCGCAGATCGTCGACCTGCTGCGTTTCTTCGGCGATTTCGCGCAGGGCGACGACGGGGTTCTTGTCATTGTCGCGGTCCACGCTCAGCGGGCTGCCGGTCGCGATCTCGCGCGCCCGGTGCGAGGCGAGCATGACAAGATCGAAGCGGTTCGGAACTTTGTCAACGCAGTCTTCGACGGTCACGCGGGCCATGAATCACCTATCGGTTCGAATCAGAAGGGACGAAGCCGGTTACTTGGCCAGTCGGTGCGCGATTGTCAAGTAAGACCCGAACCGCCGCGCGATCAGCCGCCGGCAGCGCGTCCAGCATTTCCGCCACGCTGAGACCAAGCCGCGGGTGGCACCAGCCCGGCGCGATCTCGGCCAGCGGCACCAGCACGAAGGCGCGGTCCTGAAGGCGCGGATGGGGCAGGATCAGCCGGTCAGGCGCAACGCGGGCCTGTTCGCCGGACGCCAGTTCGCGCCACAGATCATGCGTCGGCGCATCGGGCAGCACCAGATCCCCCATTGCCAGAAGGTCGATATCGATCCCGCGCGCGCCCCAGCGGCTGCCGTCGCGGCTGCGGCCCATGGATGCCTCGATCCCGTGCAGAAGCGCCAGAAGGGCCTCGGGCGAAAGGTCGGTTTCCAGCATCGCGCAGGCATTGACATAATCCGGCCCGCTGCCTGCCGGGAAGGCGGCCGAGGCGAAAAGTCGTGAAACGGGGCCTAGCAGAAGCCGGTCATGCCTGTTAATCAACTTTAGGGCGAAGCGCAGCGAATCAGCCGGAGCACCTGCCAAAGAAGACAAGTTTGCCCCCAGGGCAATCAGGGTTAACTTTCGGCGACAGTCTGGTTTCGTTTTCGGTTCCGGCATTGCAATGAGAGATGACATGCCATTTTACGCATGTCGAGGGAGACTCGGTGTTTTATAAGGATGATCGTCTCGCGCTGTTTATCGACGGTGCGAACCTTTATGCGGCGGCCAAGTCGCTTGGGTTCGATATCGATTACAAGCTGCTCCGTCAGGAGTTCGAGCGCAGAGGGAAGTTGCTCAGGGCCTATTATTATACCGCCCTGCTTGAGAATGAGGAATATTCGCCGATCCGGCCTCTGGTCGACTGGCTGCAATATAACGGCTATGCGCTGGTGACCAAACCGGCCAAGGAATATATCGACGCGCTTGGCCGGCGCAAGATCAAGGGCAATATGGATATCGAGCTGACCGTCGACGCGATGGAGCTTGCACCGCGCCTTGATCATGCGGTGCTGTTCTCGGGCGATGGCGATTTCCGGCCCTTGGTCGAGGCATTGCAGCGCCAGGGCGTGCGCGTCTCGGTCGTGTCGACCACGCGCAGCCAGCCGCCGATGATCGCCGATGAACTGCGTCGTCAGGCCGATAATTTCA
>JAUNTV010000212.1 GCA_030538515.1 Paracoccus sp. (in: a-proteobacteria) | reverse complement strand
TGTCGCAGGTGTCGCAGGGGCAGGCGTTTCAGATTGCAGTATTTCGGTCAGAACGGCGCGGGCATCAAAGAACATGGCTGCCCCCTTTCGCAATGCGCCATGCAAGCTTACGGGCCGCGCCTCTGATCTCGATCCCTTCCGGCATCGGAACAAGCCAGCCAGCCCGTTCCAGAACCTGCGCCATCGCCGCAACTGTCTTGCTGTCGCGCATGCTGCCGGGACCAAAACGCAGGATTTCGCGGGGCGTGATTTCCGGGTTCGTCCAGCTATCCAGCAACCAGCAGCGCAGCTTTTCGGCCTGCAACATTTCTGCCGACACCGCCCCCGCGTCAGAAAGGCGCTTGGCTTCGTGAAGATAATAGGTTGCCAGCTCGACCCCGCAGACCATCATATCGGGCGGCACCTCGGGGGCGTGCAGGTCATCCCATTTCGTCAGCACACCGGCAATGCGTGCAGCTTGTTCAGCGGCCTTGCTGGCGGTTGCGCGCTGGCGCTCAAACTCCTGTCCGGGGGCCTGCGCCTGCTCAACCGCGACATAGAAGCGCCAGAGCAATTCCTTTGCGGTAGGTGACAAGGGCAGGCGCGGCGGGGCAAGTTCCTGTTCATGCTCGCCCGTGGGCATGGGGGCGGTCAGGATAGCACCCAACCGTGAAGCGAAGGCATCCAGCACGGCATCGCTTTCGGCGTCATAGCCGCGCTGGGTCCGCGTCCCGATATGACTGGGCGGCTCGGTCGCAAGGAAGCGGGCCAGAAACCCTTGTCCGCTGGCAATCGGGTCGTTCAGCAGAGGATAGACCGCCACCGCCTGCGCCATCAGATGCATCGCCAGCCGTCGCCCCGGCATCATCGCCGCGCCGTCCCCGGCCCGCGTCCGGTCCAGTGCGTCACCGTTCCACAGCCGCGACAGCCCGGCCACTGTGGCCAGCCGGTTATCCGCGTTCATGGCATGGCCGCCAATAAATCCGCCGGCATCGTCAGAGAACAGCCCCAAGGACGGGCTGCCCGCCTGATACAGCTTCACCAGCCCTGGAAAGGTCGGCTCGGCAGTTGTCAGGTTCGGCAACAGAGGCGCGCGGGGTTCCGGCCCCATCGCGCGCAAGTCGGCCTCGGCTGCGACGGCCTTTTCCTTCTTTGCCCCGGCGGCCTCGGCAATCAGGCGTTTGCGCTTTTCTGACCAGACCTTATGGCGAACGTCATGTTCCCCCTTTTCGTCGGCATATTCGCGGGCGCGGTCCCGCTCGATGCTGCGAAGCCCCTCCATCAACAGCCGGTCGCAATAGCTTTTGCGTTCACCGCTTTCCGCGATGGTCAGGCAAAACAGCGACAAGGGCACATCACCCGCCAGCGTTTCAACATCGCCATGCGGCTGCACGGCCAAGGATGCAATCGCCAGTGCGGATTGCGCCGCCAGACCAGCAGGGGCTTGGCTTTTGTCGGTCACAGCCTCGACCGCAGCTTGCAGCGGCCCCAACGCCTCCACGGGATAGGGCTTGCCGGGCGGGATCGGGCGTAGCAGAGGTTGCGGGCCTTCGGTCTTGAACGGGATCGGTTCGGGCATCGCGTCCATCAGCGGTCCCCTTTCTTCATGCAAAGAACATCATTCCAGTCGCGCCCCTCCGGCGCGGGAAGCAGGCTTACGGCCCAGCCAAGGGCAGTTGCCCGTTCGGCCAGCTTGTGAGCGGCGTTGCGGCCCGCGGCGTCGCCATCGGGGGCAATGGTCAGGCGGTGTGTGCGTTCCGGCAGACGCAGCCCGGCCATGCCGGAGGCCGACAGCGCCGCCCAGATCTGCGCGGGGCCGCGCAGCAGGCCGCTGGACAGGCTCAGCGCGGTTTCCAGCCCCTCACACACAACAAGCGGCCCTTGAGCCTCGGTGATGCGCACAGCGCCGCCCATGGTGCTGCCCAACATAGCCTTGGGCGGATCAAGGTCCGCTTTCCCGCTGCCATCGCCGCGCAGATAGGTCCGATGCACCGCGAAACGCGGCAGACCATCCACACGGGCAATCATCGCAGGCGCGCGCTTGGCAGATGCGTGCCAGCAGTCAGGCAGAAAGCGCAGGCTGGCGGGAAGGTCGCAGGTGATACCGCGCCCGCGCAGATAGGTTTCCGCGATGTTGCCGCCGATCGGCTGCGCCGCGTTCCAGCAGGCCAAGGCCTGGCCTTCGCGTTTTTTCTCGGTTTCTTTAACCTGCGCCTCGCGGAGGGCGATTTCCGCCGGATCGGGCGGGACCGGCCTGCCCCCGATCATGCCCCGGTCGCGCAGGGCTTGCAGCACATCCGAGAAGGAACAGCCCGCCTTGCAGTTCAGAAGCAGCTTGCCGTTCGGAGCATCCGCCAGCGACAGGCTGGGGCGCTTGTCACCATGGGCAGGGCAGCAGGCCAAGCCATAGCGGCGATACCATTTGCCGCGAAGCGCAAGGGTCAGGGTGTGTGCGTCACTCATGGCTCGAAGCCTCATGGCTTGCGGGCAAGGGCGCTGAACGCTATCTTTAAACAGCTCGACAAGCCCAAGAAATGCGCCGCCGCCCTTTAGCCCAAGGGTGGCGGTTTTCTTATGCGGCGGCTTGTTCGCGGCTGTTCAGCCAGTCAGCGACAGCCTTTTCGGGCCAGCCCACAGCTTTGCCCGTCAGCTTGATCGGGCGGGGAAATTCCCCCCGGCTCATCATCGCGTAAATGGTGGAGCGGCTAAGGCCGGTTGCTGCTTCGACTTCGGGGCGGCGATATATGCGCGGGGCCATATCGGCAATCTCCTGCATGTGGTGGAACATGCGGGAAGTATGCCCGGAGAAATTCTCTCTTACATTTGGACAGGAGGGATAAGGCGAACCCGGACTATTTGTCCGCTGGAATGTCCGAAAATATCCACAGTGTCCGCTTAGCTGTCCGTTGCTTGGCCTTCGCTCACAGCCCTCACGAGAGTCTTTACGCTCACTGGCCTACCGACTTCCCCTCCAACTGCCCGTGCCACTTCCTTCCATGTCTGGCCGTTGCGGCCATCTGGATACAGTCTTTGGAAGGCGGCGCGCGCCGCTGTCCGTAAGGCTGGTTTCCGCGCGTTAGAGGCCAACTTGATCGTGATATCAGCGCCCAGATCTTCGAGCATGCCAAGCAGTTCGTCATCATCCGGCATGTCATCTTTGCGAAAACAAACTACGCATCCAGCAAGGTCTTGAATCAACCTTTCCCAACCGGGGAACCAGTTCGTCATCCCTAATTCATTTAGGCGACTTCTTGCGTCCCCTACCGGCCTAACAGACCATGTGTCCTGATTGATAAAAGGTACCCGGTCCCATGGCGGGCGCACCGAATCTGGGTTATCTCCAAATGACCTCCACACAATAAACCACTTCTCAAGGTCCGGGCTTGGTTGCATTGGGCAAAACGTTTCGACCGATGAAGCCAGATGCCCCTCAAAGAAGAAAGATGATGCCACAAACGTCTGGCCGGATGAATTTGCTAAGTAGGGCTGCAACGATTGCTCACAAAGAAGCCTCCATATCGCCCATTCGGCGAAAGTTTCGCGGGAGGTGTAAATGTTGAGAAAATCGTCAGCCGAAACATCGCCGCCATCGTGTTCCATTCGCTGTTGGCTTGCCAACGTAAAGCGAATTTCAGCGTTTCCAAGGCGGCATAGCCGCTCAAATACCTGAATTGCTGGAAGATAGCCGACCGGCGCAAACATCTACCCTATCCTCACCACTTTTGCGCCTTCCTGCGCCAGATACCCGGCCCATGCCTCACCCAGCGCGCGGCGCTTTTCCATCAGATCGGAGCGGGCATAGGCGGCCTCGGCCTTGTCCTTGATCGTGTGGGCCAGCGCGGCCTCTGACACTTCACGGGGGAAGTTCGTCCGTTCCTGCGCCCATGTCTTGAAGGATGTGCGAAAGCCGTGAATGTCGATTTCATAGCCCTGTTCGCGCACCAACTTCAGCAGCGTGGCATCTGACAGCGGCTTGCCCTTCACCGTGCCGGGGAAAATCAGTGCGTCGGGGGCACTAAAATCTGACAGGGCACGGGTCTCTTGCAGCACTTCCACGGCCTGCCGTGACAGCGGGACGTCATGCGCCAGCTTGGATTTCATCACGGATGCCGGGCGCATTCAGACAGGCCCGCCCTCTGCGTCCCAATCAATTTGCCCCCAGCACGCCAGCCGCACCTCAACGGAACGGCTTGCAGTCAGCACCAGCAGCCGGAAGGCCAGCTTGGTTGAAAGCCCGGCTTGGCTGGCCTCGACGTTCTTCATGCACCCGGCAACATCGGCATAGGCCAGCGCCTTGCGGTGTTTCTTTTCCTGCTGGGTCTTGGGCAGCGCCTCCGATATCGCATCAGCCGGGTTATCCTGTCGCCAGCCCTGCGCCACGGCCCATTTCAGCACGGTTCCGATACGCTGCTTCACCCGCCGGGCGGTTTCGCGCTTCGTGGTCCAGATCGGTGACAGGACGGCCAGCACATCAGAGGCGGCAACATCACCAACCTTTATGCCGCCCATGCGGGGGAAGGCGTAGGCTTCTAGTGTCGAAATGAACTGCGCGGCGTGCTTGTCATTGCGCCATGTTGGTTTGTGCAGATCGTGGACCTTGCGGGCGGCTTCTTCAAAGGTCAGCACGGCAGTAGCCTCTCGTTTGTCCCGCAATGGATCGCCCCCGAGGCGTGCCTTGCGCTTGTTTTCCGTCGCGGCTTCGCGCGCCTGCGCAAGCGTCACCAGCGGCGGGCTGCCCAGCCCCAATTCGGTGCGCTTGCCGCGAATGGCAATGCGCTGAACCCAGAACCGGGAACCGTTCGGCTTCACCAGCAGGAAAAGCCCGGTCCCCGCCCGGTCATGGTATTTGCCCGGTTCGCCAACGCTCTTGACAAACGCAGCGGTCAAGCTTGTTCTCGTCCTGTTCAGGCATCGCGTTTTTTCCATCCGTTCCCCCAATCATTCCCCCTGACAAATCTGGAAACAGGGGGAACGGGCTGGAAAGCATAGGAACGAAGTATGACAAATCTGTCAATAGTTCCCGGAACTTGCTGGAATATAGAGGAAGGGGTAGGAATGCACGAAGGCGGACTCACCGTCCGCCACTTCGGTATAAAACCGGGAACGCCGATTCCCGCCGTTTTCCCTCCCTAAGTGGCTACCAGCGTTCACAACAAGACGTTTTTGTTCCCTTTGAGATAGATCGCGTCGTCCGCGACCTCGACGCGCTGCGCGAACCGGATGCCGTTGCCGGTGAGGATCGTGTGGATTCTGCAGGGCAGCGCCGCGATGAGATCGCGCAGGAA
>JAUNTV010000211.1 GCA_030538515.1 Paracoccus sp. (in: a-proteobacteria) | reverse complement strand
GGACGAGAAGGGATATACGCGCGGGCAGGAATATGCGCGCAAGCAGGGGGGAATGCGCGCAAGCAGGAAGATGCGGACGGGAAGGGAGATGCGCGTGGGCTCATGCCGGGCAGTGGCTCAGGCGCGCGGGCTCATATGGTCAGCCGTGATCGGTGCAGATTTCCAGCAGTGTCACCCAGTCGCGTTCGCTCATGATGGCCGGATAGGGTTGGGTGCGGAAAGGGTCGGCGTCGGTCAGCGGAACCGGGTTTTCGGCGCGTGTCGCGGCATAGGGGCTTGACGGGATGCCGGCCTGGGCGAAGCGGGCCAGCAGGCTCGCGTCATCGGGTGGCGGTGGCGGGGCCGACAGAAGGGCCTGACCAAAGCCGGTCAGGCTGCCCGCAGGCAGCGCGCCGCGTGTCAGCAGGGAAAGAACATCGGTGAAGCCGACCTGCTGCATCACGACCGCCAGCGGGTCCTGCTGTTCTGCCGAAAGCCCGGCTGCCAGCAGATGGCCGGCAAGGGCCTCGGGGCCGTCCCGACCAGAGATCACCTTGTCATCGATCACCAGAAGATGGCCGGGCAGCATCAGCGCACCCCTTGGCGCCTGACGCAGCACGACCATCCGGCTGCGCTCTGGCAGGGGCAGACGCCGGCCGAGCCGCGCCAGCACCTCGGCCGCGGCGGCGTCCTGACAGGCCGGACCGGTGGATCGCATCATATCGGCAAGAATGGCCTGCCCGATCCGGGCGCGCTCGGCCTGGGGGGTGATGCGCGCGGCATGATCGCGCAGCGCTTGCGGCAGCCAGATCACCGCAGCCAGAACCATCGCCAGAAGTGCAAGCAACATCAACCGGTTGCGAAGGCGCCCCGGATGGGGGCGGCGCGCGGCGATGGCGCCCTGCACGCGCGAGATGGCCTCGATCATCAGGGGGTCGTCGATCTCGAGCACCTCAAGGCGGTCATCATCGGCGGCGGCAGCGGGCGTATAAAGGGCGGGCGTCGTGGCGGGGTTGATCCGTTCCACCGCCGGCAGCGACCAATGCGTCAGCGGCGCGTCGGATTTCGGGTCAGAGAGGATCAGCGTCGCCTCGCCGATCGAGACGATCACCTCGCGCAGCTGTGCGTCGGGGGCAGGGCGCCATGTGCCCTGCGCCTCCAGCCGCTGGAATTGCTTGAGCGCCGTCGATCTCATTCCCGCCCGCAGGTGTCAGGGTTGCAGAATGCGGGCGCGCGGGCGCGGCGTCAAGTTTCGCGCTCGATGCTCATGCCGCGATCATGGGCAAGGCTGCGCATGCGATCCTGCAATTTCTCGAAGGCGCGGACCTCGATCTGGCGGATGCGCTCGCGCGAGACGTCGTAGCGCTCGGACAGTTCCTCAAGCGTCAGGGGATCGTCGCGCAAACGACGCTCGGCCAGAATGTCCTTTTCGCGGTCGTTCAGCACATCCATGGCCTGCATCAGCATGCTGCGGCGCTGGTTCAGCTCGTCGGCTTCGGCATAGGCCTCGGCCTGGTTTGCGTCTTCATCCTCCAGCCAGTCCTGCCATTGCGCGGTGGCATCCCCGTCGCCCGAGCCGACCGTGGCGTTCAGCGACGCGTCCGAGCCGGCCATGCGCCGGTTCATGTCGACGACTTCCTGTTCGGTCACATTCAGGTCATGCGCGATCCGGGCGACGTTTTCGGGGCGCAGGTCGCCTTCTTCCATGGCACCGATGCGGTTCTTCGCCTTGCGCAGATTGAAGAACAGTTTCTTCTGCCCCGAGGTCGTGCCCATCTTCACCAGGGACCACGAGCGCAGGATATATTCCTGGATCGAGGCCCTGATCCACCACATCGCATAGGTGGCCAGCCGGAAGCCCTTTTCGGGGTCAAAGCGCTTGACCGCCTGCATCAGCCCGACATTGGCTTCGGAAATGACCTCGGCCTGCGGCAGACCGTAGCCGCGATAACCCATGGCGATCTTGGCGGCCAGCCGCAGGTGGGATGTCACCATCTTATGGGCGGCCTCGCTGTCTTCATGGTCGACCCATGCCTTGGCCAGCATGTATTCCTCTTCCGGTTCCAGAAGGGGAAACTTGCGGATTTCCTGCAAGTAGCGGTTCAGCCCCTGTTCGGGGCTGGGCGCGGGAAGGTTCGTATAATTCGCCATGTCCTGTCCTCTTCGCGGGTCAACGCGACAATGGGGTGCCAGTTCCGCGCAAACTGGCAAGCAAGTCCTGCATATCCTGCGGCAACGGGCTGGTGAATTCCAGCCAGTCGCCGCTGACGGGGTGGCAAAACCCCAGCTTCGCGGCATGAAGCGCCTGGCGTGGAAACGCCATCACGGCATCGGCAGCGGGCCCGAGCGCGCGGGCCGAGGCGCGCCGCGCGCCGCCGTAAACCGCATCGCCGATCAGGCCAAGGCCGGCATGGGCCATATGGACCCTGATCTGATGCGTGCGCCCGGTTTCCAGACGGCATTCGACCAGCATTGCGGCGGGCGGCGCGCCGAAGGCTTCCAGCATGCGCGCGCGGGTGACGGCATGGCGGCCCTTGGCGGCATCGAATGTCACCGCCTGCTTCTGCCGGTCGCCGGGGTGGCGATCCAGCCGCGAGGTGATCTTCAGCACCCCGCCCGCTTCGAAACTGATCCCGCGCGTGCCGCGCAGGCGCGCATCGGCCGCGTCGATCACGCCATGCGCCAGCGCCAGATAGGCGCGCTCGGCGCTGTGGGCCTCGAACTGGGCGGCAAGGCCGTGATGCGCGCGGTCGGATTTCGCGGCAACCAGAAGGCCCGATGTTTCCTTGTCGATCCGATGCACGATGCCCGGCCGCATCTCGCCCCCGATGCCCGAAAGGCTGCCCGCGCAATGGGCCAGCAGCGCATTCACCAGCGTGCCCGAGGGGCTGCCGGGCGCGGGGTGAACCACCATGCCGGCGGGCTTGTCGATCACGATCAGATCGGCGTCCTCATGGAGGATGTTCAGCGCGATGTCTTCGGGCAGGGTTTCAACGGGCGCGGGCGCGGGCAGGGTGATATGGTAGCTGGCACCGGGAATGGCGCGCTGTTTGGGCTGGCGTGCTGGCCCGTCCGGCCCGCTGATCGCGCCATCGGCCATCAGCCGCGCGATGCGCGTGCGTGACAGCGCCGCTTCGGCTGGCGCAAGATCGGCAAGCGCTTTATCAAGGCGCTCATTCATCTCAGCAGGTATCGTCAGGATCATCTCAGCCATGCCAAGTGACATAGATCAAGCGCGCGCAGAGGACGAGGCGAAATTGCCCGATCCCGTGCCGCATCTGCGTTTTCTCAAGCTGCTGGTGGCGGGGCTGGCGGTGGCCATGGTGCTGGGGCTGGCGGCCATCGTGACGATCCTGTGGCTCAGGCTGAATGCGGCCCCGCTGCCGGATCTGCCCGCCAGCGTTACCCTGCCCGAAGGGGCCACGCCCGCCGCCGTGACCTTTGCGCAGGACCGCCTGATCGTATTGACCCGGGGCGGCGCGGTTCTGGTCTATGACGGCAGCGGCCGGCTGGTGCAAAACGTGACGCTGGATCAGCCCTGATCGGTTCCGGCCAGCCGGGCTTCCAGCGCATCGAGCCGCGCCTTCAGCGCCTCATTTTCGGTGCGGGCCTTGATGGCCATGTCGCGCACGGCGTCGAATTCCTCGCGCGTGACCAGATCCCGGTCGGCCAGCCAGCGGTCGATCCAGCCGTTCACGGCGTTCCCGGCCTCGTCCCGGGCACCCTGGGCGACGCCCATGGCATTGGTCATCATCCGCGACATATCGTCGAAAAACTTGTTTTGCGAACTCATCGGCTGCTCCTCATGGCTTCCCGGACTATATGGTGCGGCGCGCGCCGGGGTTCAATCGCGGTCGCGTTCGATATTGACACCGGGACGCCTGCGGTTAGCGTGCAGGCCAAATCAAAGGACCGCCATGATCCCCTTTCCCGATATTTCGCCCGATCTGATCACCATTCCCATCGGCGGGGGGCTGCCGATCCGCTGGTATGCGCTTGCCTATCTGGCCGGGCTGGTTCTGGGGGCCTGGGCGGTCTGGCGGCTGATGAAGGCGGATCATCTTTGGGGTGACGCAGCCCCCATGCCCGCCGCCCGGGTCGAGGAATTGCTGACCTGGATCGTCGCGGGCGTCATCATCGGCGGGCGGCTGGGATTCGTGCTGTTCTATCAGCCGGGGTTCTACCTGAGCCATCCTTTGGAAATCGTGAAGGTCTGGCAGGGCGGCATGTCCTTTCATGGTGGCTTCGCGGGCGTGGTGCTTGCGGCATGGATCTGGGCCAGCCGCAACGGCGTGCCCCCCTTGCGGCTGGCGGATGCGCTGGCGGTGGTGGCACCCATCGGGCTGTTCTTTGGCCGCATCGCCAATTTCATCAATGCCGAGCTGTGGGGTCGCCCGACGGATGCGCCATGGGGCGTGATCTTCCCCGGCGAGGCCGCGCAGAACTGCCCCGGCGTGACCGGCCCTTGCGCACGCCACCCCAGTCAACTGTATGAGGCCGGGCTGGAAGGTCTGCTGCTTGGCCTGATCCTGCTGGTCCTTGTGCGCGCGGGCGGGCTGCGCCGCCCCGGCCTGGCGCTTGGGGTTTTCCTTGCCGGTTACGCGCTGTCGCGGATTTTCGTTGAGTTCTTCCGCATGGCCGACCCGCAGTTCATCACGCCCGACAACCCGGCGGGCCATGTCATTCTGGGGATGACCATGGGGCAGCTGCTGTCGCTGCCCATGCTGATCGTGGGGGCGTTCTTCATCCTGCGCGCGCTTCGGCTGCCCGCGCGATGATGCCTCTTTTCGGGCTGATCGCGGATGAGATCCGCCGTTCCGGCCCGATCCCGGTCGCACGCTATATGGAGCTGTGCCTGCTCCACCCTGAATATGGCTATTACGCCACCCGCGATCCTTTCGGGGTGGCGGGCGATTTCACCACCGCGCCCGAGATCAGCCAGATCTTCGGCGAGCTTCTGGGCCTTTGCCTTGCGCAAGCCTGGCTGGATCAGGGCGCGCCACAGCCCTTCACGCTGGCCGAGATCGGGCCGGGGCGGGGGACGCTGATGGGCGATATCACCCGTGCGATCCGCATCGTGCCGGGGATGGCCGGGGGCGCGGATCGCTGGCTGATCGAGGCATCGCCCCATTTGCGCGAAAAGCAAAAGGCGCTGCTTGGCGCGGTCACGCATACCGATACCGTCGCCGATCTGCCCGAGGCCCCGCTGTTTCTGGTCGCCAATGAATTCTTCGACGCGCTGCCAATCCGGCAGTTCCAGCGCGGGCCCCTTGGCTGGTCGGAAAGGCTCATCGGGCTGGAGGAGG